>CAWUMN010000242.1:0-2301 GCA_963923595.1 uncultured bacterium | reverse complement strand
AACACGATTTTCACAGCTGGAGAAAAATCCCTCGGTGCCCGCAAGTCAGACTGGAGCGGCGGCATCGTGCGCCAACTTTTCGACCTCTGGATCGAAGCTGCAGAACATCGCCTCGCCTCAGCAGAGCACGAGGAAACCTGGCTGCACCTCGCCGGTTGGTTCTTGCGTCCCGGTTGTGGAATGACCGGCGATCCCGAACGCGTCGCCGCCCTCGCCCAAATCCTCGCTATGCCCCCGAGGTTTTCCAACGGCTCGGTAAAAATCCAACGCTGGATTTGCGCCCGCCGCATTGCCGCCGGCCTGGATCCCGCCCAATCCCTCGCGATTTGGACACCCGCCGCCGCTGAGTGGAAAGACGGCTCGAATCCCTCCGCCGAAGTCGCCCTGCTCGCCGGTGCCCTGGAAACCCTCCCTGCCGAGTTTCGCGCCGCGATCGCTCGACGACTCGCCACATCCATCAGCTCCCAACCCTCGAATCCCGCTTTCTGGAAAGCCCTCGGCCGGCTCCTCTCCCGCGTTCTTTTCCACGCCGGTGCCGAGCAAATCCTCCCTCCCGACCTCGTCGAGGAAATCTGGCAAAACCTCGCCGACACCGAGCCCGGCGAGTCCCTCCGCCCCGAGGCCGCCGCCTGCTGGCTCCGCGCCGCCCGCCTCACCGGCCTCCGCCCAGTCGATGTTCCTAAATCCTTCCGCCAGCAAATCGACTCGCTTCTGAAATCCTGGGACATCCCCGAGGTTCGGCGCCGCGTCTTGCACGAAGCGGTCCCGTTTGCCTCGCTCGACCAAACCGGCCTTCTCGGCGAAGCCCCGCCGCCAGGCCTCACCCTCGACCAACCATGACGCTCCGACTCGCGATCCTTTCCACGCTTTTCCTGTCCATTTGCCACGCTGCGGAGCCGGTTTTCATCGACGATGCAAAGATCGAGAATGTCTTCCTGGAGCGCCTTTCCGCGATGGTGGGGAAAAAGGACACCCTCACCATGCGCGAGGCCGAAATCGCGATTGAAAAAAATCAGACCGGCAAAGTATCCATCCCCCAAATCCCCCCCAAAACCTCCCCGGAGACTGTTGCCTCGCTTTACCGCCAGTGCGCTCCCTCTGTCGTATCCATCGGTTCCATTTACAAATGCAAAAAATGCGACGAATGGCATCACGGCGGCGCCTCGAGCGGTTGGATCGCCAGTCCCGACGGCCTCATCGTCACGAACGCGCACCTTTTTGAGGACGCCAAGGACGACCCGATGGCGGTGATGACGATGGATGGCGAGATTTTTCCGGTGAAACAAATCGTGGCCGCCAGCAAAGACAAGGACATCGCCCTCCTGCGAATCGACCCCGCCAACAAGACGCTCCGCGCCCTGCCGCTGGCGGACTTCGCGGAACCTGGCGAGGAGGTTCATGTCATCAGTCACCCGCAGGGCCAATACTACTGCCTGACCAGCGGCAAGATTTCGCGCTTTCACCGCGACCATTTGAAGGAGGACCAAGAGCCGACCGATTGGATGAGCATCACGGCCGACTTCGCTGGCGGCAGTTCCGGCGGGCCCGTCCTCAACAAAAACGGTGCGGTCGTCGGCATGGTCGCCAGCACGCTCACGGCCTATTCGGAGACTTCCGAATGCAAAAACCACCCCGGCCCCGATGTGCAGATGGTTTTCAAAGACTGCATCCCCCTCCCCTCGCTCCGCTCGATGTTGCAGAGCCGCGAGTAGCGCTGAGCGTCTACTTGGGAAGTTGGCCGGCGAGAGCTGCGATGCCGATGGCTATTCCAACGAACGCGCCGCAGCAGAGGAGCATCATCAAGACCATCGACAGAACCACGCGCCACAGGTCGGTGCGGTGCACCTCCTTCAGAGCGATGACGCCATAAACGAGGTGCGCCACGGGATAAAGATAGCCGCCGCAGAGTGGAACAAGCTGGAGCATCGAGGTGGCACCGCTCGAGTAGGCGAGAGCGCGGAAGGTCGCCTCGAACCCGTGACGACTGGCCCCGGTGATCATTAAAAACAAATGCACGATCGCCGCCCAAATAAAGGCTCCGGCAATTAGAAAAAGCGGCAGGAACAAAAGAACGGCAAACCCCGCTGCCACGATGGTTCCTTGGGTCAAATTCTTCGCCGCCTCGCCCAAAAACATCTCGGGATTAATCGATGCGGCGACGAGTTGGTAAAAGATCGCCGTGCCGCCGCTGATCCAACCCACGAGGGTGTAGAAAAACAAAGGCCGTCCGAGCCCACCGGTCGGAGGGAGTTTTTGGAAAGTCGACTTCGGAGTGGAGAAAACCTGCTTCACCGTTGTCAT
>CAWUMN010000241.1:0-2316 GCA_963923595.1 uncultured bacterium | reverse complement strand
GGTCGTTGCGGCGGGCGACGAGGACGAGCCGCGAAGCCAACGGGGCGAGTTGGCGGGCGAATTCGGCACCTAGACCGGAGGACGCTCCGGTGACAAGGGCGGTGCAACCTTGGAAAAATCTCATCATGTCGCGGTCATCGATTTACGCACACGGACGGCAAAGGGTTTCCGGCCTTTTTGAAACTCAGGCGGTTTTTTCCACGCTCAGGCGGGTCGTGAGTTTGTTTTCCACCGGTTTGGACGAATAGAAGACTCCCGAGATCGGGGAGACATCATCGTGGCTGCGGCCGACGGCGGTGGTGACAAAGTGGTGGTCGGTGAGGACGCCATTGGTGGGGTCCATGCCGATCCAACCGGCGCCGGGCAGGCAGGCCTCGACCCAGAGGTGCATGGCGCTCGAGGCGCGCTTGTCCTCCTCGGCCTTGTCGCCCTCCCAGACGAATCCGCTGGCGAGCCGTGCGGCGACCCGGTTTTGGCGGAGCGCCTCGACGAGCAATGCCGCGAAATCCCGGCACGAGCCGGAGCCTTTTTTCAAGGTTTCGGCGGGTGTGTAGGGTTTGCCGTGCTGGCGGGCCTCGTAGGCAATGTTTTCGTAGATCCAGTGGTTGAAATTCACGAGCGTCTCGACGGTCGGCCTTGGCGCGGTGGGCGCGAGCGGCTCGGGGAGTTTGCAGCCGCCCTCGGGACGGAGGTAGGGCGCGAGGATTTCAGCGCGGTCCGGTTTGTATTCCGGCGGGATTTTGAAGCCGGTCGACTCGAGCAGGAAGTGGAAGGGGTTTTTCTCCCGCACATCGAGTTCGAGTTCGATGTTGAACGAGAGCTTCGAGCCGGTTTTCGGGTAGAAACAATAGGCGATCTGGTTGTCGAAAATGTCCTGCCGGTATTGGACATCGGCATCCGGCGAAGTGCTGAAAACGACTTTCTCGACCTTCACGAACAAATCCACACGGGGAAAAATGCGGACATGGTGTGGCGAGAATGAAACGGGCTCCGCGTAATCGTAGAGCGATTCCTTTTTGATTTTGAGTTTCATGGTTTTTCCGGAATTCGGCGCATGGTCACACGCACCTTCATTTTTTGCGAGGATGATCCCTTGAAAGTTCCCTTGACCGGTGTGGCGTCAAGGTAGTCACGACCCACCGCTACGACAATATGTTGTTCGCCCTGCCACTTGTTGTTGGTCGGGTCGAGGGCGACCCATTCCATGCCGGGAACCAAAACCTCGACCCAAGCGTGGGTGGCCACCGCGCCGATCAGGGGGCCGCCCGATGCGGGCTCGGTTTCGATGTAGCCGCAGACATACCGGCACGGGATTCCCGCCGTGCGGAGGACTGAAAGCATCACATGGGCGAAATCCTGGCAGACCCCTTCGCGGCGCTCCCAAAGCTGGTTCAGCGGGGTGTCCACCTCGGTCGAGCCGGAGCGGTATTTGAATTCGGTGAAAATCGCGGAGTTCAGGCGTTCAAGGCAATCGCCGAGGGGGAGGTGGGGGCGGATAAACTCGCGGGCCCAGCCGGCGGACTGGCCGCCGAGCGGAACGGTGGGGGTGGGCTGGAGGTAGTCGAAGATCACGGGGCCGGCCGAGCCGAGGATTTGGCGGGCCTCGGCGACGGAGGGAGCGAGACCGCCCGCGGGGAGCCGGTAGGAGGCGGTGCGGACGGTGAGGTGGTTGACGACCTGGAGTTTCGGATGACGGAGGGTCATCGAATAGAAGGTCGTGAGGTTTCCGAAATAATCGGTGTAGTCGCTGGCCCGGGCGCCCGGGAGGAATTCGATGCGGTGGGCGAGGATTTGCTGGGTCGGACGGGTCGGCGGCGTGAGTCGCGCCTCCAGATAGGCTTCCATCGCCGCGTCGGTGTAGCGGTAGGAGGTGGAGTGGACGACATCGAAGAGCATCGGTCAGAAGAGGTTTTCCGTTTCGCCGTAGATGAGGACCTGGTGGTTCAAAAAGCTGTCCCCGATCGTGGTGTGGAGCGCGAGGAGTCGCGCCAGCAAATCCTCGGAATGGGCCTGGATTCTGGGCTTCGCGGAGCCGGCGGGGAGGATTTGCAAGAGCGATTCCCAATCGGTGCAGCGGATGGACTGGAGAAGCGCCTCGATTTCCGCGAGGGCCCGGCCGGTGGCGGGGGAGAGGTTGCTTTCGCTTTCGCGGATGCGGGAGGCGCAGCCGGTGAGGCATCGCAGGACGGATCGGGGCGCGACGGGATTTTTCCAGAGCAGTTCGAGCATCGGAACCGGTTCGATTCGCATCTGGTAGACGCGGCGGTAGATGTCGCGGCTGCCGAGCATTCGCAGGAACGCCGAGAGCCGGATCTC
>CAWUMN010000240.1:0-2319 GCA_963923595.1 uncultured bacterium | reverse complement strand
GGAGGGTGAGCAGGCCGAAGAAGCGGCTTGTGGCGGCGAAGCCGAGAACACAAACGAACGGCCAGATGGAGTTCGGCAGGCTTTTGAAAACCAGCATTACCATTCCAAGAAAAACCAGCGTTCCGGCGGCGATGGAGGAATTTCGCACGCCGAGATAACCGCCTCGCAACCGGCTGGGAATCCATTCGCGGATCCAGGCGATCCAGCCGACCGAGCTGAATGCCCCGCTGAGGCTCATGAGGCCGAGGAGGACGGTAAAAACGAAGACGACTTGAGGGCCGTTGTTCCGCGACAGGAGCGGGAGGGTGGCAATCAGTGCGGCCCAGAACGCGAGGTTGACCCACGCCATCGTGAGCGTGAGGCGTTTCGGTGCGGCGCGGCCTGCAAGGAGGGGAAGGGCGAGGGTTTGAGCGGCGTTTGCCAAAAAGGGGAGCGAGACGAGAAAACCGTAGGCCGATTTTTCCAAGCCGAACCACTGGGTGAGCAGCGCGGAGAGCACGAAGGCCCCCGGCATGACGACGACGGAGTAGGGCGTGGTGAGAAGTCCCTCCGCAATGCCCGCGCGGAGATTTTTCCGTGTGGTGGTCCTCACGCTGCTCAATCCACCGCTTCGAACTCGATCTTGGTGAATTTGCCCATGTTGGTGACGGCGGTTTTGAGTTGCCCGTTTTGCACGGTTTCGATTTCGGATTTCATCTCGACCTTGTGGAGGTCGGCGCCGGTGGTGCGGTCGATGTCTTTGGTGGTGATCCGGGCGCGGTAGCGGGTGCCGTCCGGGAAACCCTCGCCGCGAAAATCATGTCGCGAGAATTTGTTGTTGTAGAGCTTTCCGGTCTGGATGGTGGATGGCATGGAAAACCTCACCCACGCCTTGCCGTTCGCGCCGTCGGAATAGATGAGGACGGTGAATTTGCGTTTGGTGCGGTTCCACGAGGCGATTTTGTATTGTTCCTTGCCGGTCCAGCCGATGCCCTCGACCGTGATGTCGTTCCCGCGCTCGCCGGCGACGGCGTGGCGGATGACTTCGTCGGTGCCTCCGGCAATTTGGGAATACCATTTCCAAATGTAGTAGTGGAGGTGGTTGGGGTCGGACGGGTTGATGTAATCGGCGAGGCTGAAGGGCTCGGGGGCTTTGCGGATGGTGAAATTGTTGTCGCTTCCGACGAGAGAGATTTTGGTGGTGACGATGTCGGGGCCACCATCCGAGGCGGGGATGACGATCTGCGGGTTGAGCTTCTTCACGCGGCCGTTGTAGTCGCGGCGTTTGGTGAGGCCCATCGACCAGGGGCTGTCGTTGTCGGACCACGGGAGGTTGATGGTGTTGAGGCCACGCTCAAGGCATTTTCCGAGGATGGTGATCGTTTTGTCGTAGGCGTCGCGCTCGTCGATCAAGCGGTCGCCATTCACATCGGCAGCGCAACCGGATTTGTCCCACACAATCCAGGACTCGGAGGAGAGCACGCCCTTCGATTCGTGGCCGTGTTGCTTGAGCTTGGCGCGGACGAGGTCGTAGTGGTCCCAAACGGATTTCACCAAGGCGCCGTCCATCATCCCATAGCCGTTGAGTTGGTCGGAGACATTGAGGTTGAGGGCATCGACGAGGCCCATGAGTTTGGAGTTCGAGGCGAGGCGTTCGTAGAAATCCTCAAGCGCCACGGCGCCTTTTCCTTTGAGTCCAGCCAGTGTGGCACAGGCCTCGCAGGGGGAGGTGCCGCCGGGCGAGATGATCACAGGGCGAGCGGGTTTTTCGTTGTAGACGGAGCGGATGGCCTTCGCGCCGGGGATGAACATTTCCGAAATGATGAAATCGATGTCGCCATCCAGCATCATGCTTTTGAGGTTCGCCTCGTGGTGGAGTTGGTAGGAATCCACACGGCCTTTGAAGTGACGGGCGATGCGAGTGACGAAGGCAGGGTATTCGCCGGGCTTGGGTTTCCACGGGCCGGCGTTGCCGCTTTGCGAGGCCCAGGCGGGGCAGTGCCAGAAGACGAGTTCGACTTTCAGGCCGCGCTTCGCGCAGGCGTCCACAGCGGAGTCGATCGTCTTCAGGTAAGGGGACATGTGCCGGGCGTAGTCGGTGTTTTCAGGCCCGGGCTCGGCCTGCGCCCAGCTTACCCAAAACTGCACATAGCTGCTGTCCTGCGCGATGACGGGACGGGTGGCGTCATAGGCGTCGTTGCCGGGGAGTCCGAAGGGCTGCCAGCGCACGCCGAACTGCATGTGGTCGTTCGTCCATTCGTAGCGCGGTTGGGGCTTCGGCGCAGCGGACGGCGTGCCGCCTGGCTTGATGGATGCGCAGGCGGCGAGGAAAAACGGGAG
>CAWUMN010000239.1:0-2321 GCA_963923595.1 uncultured bacterium | reverse complement strand
TTCCCGTCATTGCCGCCGTCTGCGCCCTGACCCTGCTGGTCGGGCTCAACTACATTGTCATTTGCCGCTGTTTTCCTGATGGTGGCGGCGTCTACTCGGCTGCGGGGGTGCATGGAAAAGTCCTGTCGGTTGTGGCCGCGCTCCTGCTGGTTGCCGACCTCACCGTCACGGCCGCGCTGAGTGGTTGGGCGGCGCTGAGCTATCTCGGCGTTCCGAAGGATTACATCATGGTTTCGACCATCGGCGTGATTCTGCTCATCGGCGCCATCAATTATCTTGGGCCAAAACACAGCGGCAGCTTCGCGGTGGCACTGGCCCTTCCGACTATCGCGGTCATCATCGCGATCATCGCGCTGGCGATCCCGCACCTGACTTTTGAAAACCTCCAACCCCTCCATGGCTCCGCGAGCCACATCTGGGTTTCTTTCGTGGGGGTCATCCTCGCGCTCAGCGGCGTGGAGGCGATCGCCAACCTGACAGGGACCCTCAAGCCGGACAAAAACTCCCCGATCGGCCATCCCCGTGTGGGCAAAACCTCGGCGAAGGCGATTATCCCCGTGGCGCTAGAGGTCTCGCTCGGCACGCTTCTGCTCGGTTGGGCGATGCTTTCGCTCTCGCCCTCGCTGGCCCCGCAAATGGTCGCGCGCAAGGAGGACATGCTCCGCTTCGCGGCCGAGCAATACGCCACGATGGCCTTTGGCCCGTTGATCGGCCAGGGCTTCGGTTTCGTCGTCGGCGTGGTTTTCGCGTTGCTCCTCCTGAGTGCGGTGAATACGGCCGTGGCGGCGCAACTGGGTTTGCTTTTCATGATGTCCCGCGAGGGCGACATGCCGAAAATTTTCTCGAAGCTGAACGCGTCCGGCGTTCCCAAAGCCCCTCTCGCCATCTCGATCGCGCTGCCGATTTTGATTCTCTTGATGACCGACAATTTCGACAGCCTTGCCGCGCTTTATGCGATTGGTGTGGTCGGCGCGATCGCCATCAACCTCGGATCCTCCGCGACGAATTTCAAACTCGAGATGGCCACTCCGGAGAGGTTCTTGATGGCTGGCACCGCGCTCATCCTCGTCGCGGTCGAATTCACCCTCGCTTACACGAAACACGATGCGCTGTTCTTCGTTGTTTGCGTGCTGATCGCCGGGTTGTCGCTCTGGGCCTACTCGCGCCGCCTGAGCGGCATCACCACCCTCACCGTGAGCAGCGAGGTGGCGAAGATTGTGAGGCCCGAGGTTGTCGAAAACCTCCGCCAACCTGTTCAGGAATCCCAAAAAATCCTCGTCTCCGTGCGCGGCCTGACTCCGGCGTTGAGTTTCGCGCTCGACGAGGCCGAGCTGCGCAAGGCGGCGCTGTATGTCCTCTATGTCCGCGAGATCGCAGTGCTCTACCCGGGCGCCAACTCCAAAGAGCGCATTTCCTGGAAGGACGACCCCGAGGCGAACGCCATCCTCTCCGCCGCTGTTCAGATCGGAAAATCCCGCAACATTCCGACCATTCCGCTTTTCGCCACCGCCACGGAGGCCGCGCCGCTCATCGTGGACACCGCCGCGACGATCGGCGCGGATTTCCTGATCCTCGGCGCCTCGCACCGCGGCTCGCTGGCGAAGGTGCTCAAGGGAAATGTCGCCACGCAGGTCGCGGCCAGCCTGCCGGACAACATCCAACTCGTCATTCACGGCTGACCGCCGGTGCCTCGAGGGCCATCGGGCGGTCGTGGTCGAGGTGCCGCGAGCAAATGGAGAAAAACTCCCCGCGCGACTCGCAACGCCGGATCGCGTGCAGGAAATCCCCGGACTCCTCCAAACCCTCGCCGAGGAAGTTCATGTATTTTTTCATCTTCTGCACTTGGGCTTTTTCGGTGACCCGAGGCGTGCAGACCGCCTCGTAAAGATCCCCGATGTAATCCAAAACCTCGCGTCCCGTGGGCCACTGAGGCTCGCGTCCCTCCAGCCGTTCGCGGATCTGCGAAAAAACCCACGGGTTCCTGATCGCGCCCCGGCCGACCATCAGACCGGCCGCGCCAGTTTTTTCGAGAGTTTCCAGCGCGCTCGCGGCCGAGCCGATATTGCCGTTTGCCTGCACGGGATACGGTAGCGCGCGCACGGCCTGCGCGATCCGGCTCGAATGGACTCTCGGGCCGTATTTTTCAGTCACCGTCCGGCCATGGACGGTCAGCAGGTCGAGTTGGTGTTTCGCGAAAACCCGGAGCAGCGCATCGAACTCGGCGGGGCTTTCAAACCCGATGCGCGTCTTGACCGTGAACGCCCCGCGCACCGCGCCGCGAAGAACGCCGAGGAGTTCATCCACGCGGGGCAAATCGCGGA
>CAWUMN010000238.1:0-2321 GCA_963923595.1 uncultured bacterium | reverse complement strand
TCGTCGCTGATGACGGGGGCGATGCCTTGGAGGACTTCGCCGGGGCGGAGGTCGATGAGTTTCACGCCTTGGGCGTTGCGGCCGGTTTCGCGGATTTCCTTGATGCGGGTGCGGACCATTTTGCCTTTGTTCGTGATGAGCATGAGCTCGTCTTCGTCGCGGACGGTGAGGGCTCCGGCGACGCCACCGGTTTTTTTGGTGGTCTTCATCGTGATGATGCCTTTGCCGCCGCGGCCTTGGAGGCGGTATTCCTCGAAGCTGGTGCGTTTGCCGATGCCTTCTTCCCCGGCAACGAGGAGTTGGCAGTCCTTGTTCACGATGGCGGCGCCGACGATGTAGTCGCCTTTTTCGGGCCGGATGCCCCAGACGCCGACGGTTTTGCGGCCCTGGTCGCGGAGTTCCTCCTCGGAGAAGCGGATGCTCATGCCTTCATGGGTGATCAAAACGATCTCGTCGTGGCCGGTCGTGAGCTTGCAATCGATGAGGCGGTCGTCCTCCTCGATCTGGATGGCGATGATGCCGCCTTTGCGGATGTTTTTGAAATCGGACAGGTTCGATTTTTTGACGATGCCGCTGCGGGTGGCGAAGAGGATATGGAGGTTTTCGTTCCAGGTTTCCTCGGGGGTTTTCTGGCCCTGGATGCGGATGGTGGAGGCGATTTTCTCGTCCTGCTTGAGCTCGAGGAGATTCGCGATCGAGCGTCCCTTGCTGGCGCGGGAGCCTTCAGGAATTTCGAACACGCGCTCGACATAGCAACGGCCCATGGTCGTGAAGAACATGAGGTAGTCGTGCGTGGTGGCGGTGAAGAGGTATTCGACGAAGTCGCTGTCCTCCTCTTTCTCGGCCTCGCGGGCGGTCATGCCGATGACGCCCTTGCCGCCGCGTTTCTGGGCGCGGAAGGAACTGACGAGCGTGCGCTTGATGAAGCCGTTGTGGGTGAGGGTGACGATGACGCCTTCGTTGGCGATGAGATCCTCGATGGCGAGTTCGCCCTCCTCGGGCACGATCTGCGTGCGGCGCGGGCTGGCGTATTTCTTTTGGATCTCGCGGAGTTCGTTTTTGATGATGGTGAGGACGCGCTTTTCCTTCGCGAGGATGTCCATGAGGTCCTTGATCTTCTCGATCAGGGCGTCGTATTCGGCTTTGATGCTGTCGCGCTCGAGGCCGGTGAGCTGGTAGAGGCGGAGGTCGAGGATGTGGCCGACCTGCTTGTCGGTGAACTTGTATTTTCCATCGACGATGCGGGCCTCGCTGCGGATGAGGATGCCGATTTTTTCAACGGCCTTCTGCGACCAGGAGAGCGCCATGAGTTTTTCCTTGGCGTCGTCGCGGTCCTTCGAGTCGCGGATGATCTTGATGAAGTCGTCGAGGTTCGCGAGGGCGATGAGGTAGCCTTCGAGCTTCTCGCAATCGACTTCGGCCTCGGCGAGGAGGAAGCGGGTGCGGCGCAGGATGACCTCGCGGCGGTGCTCGATGTAGCAGGTGATGGCTTCCTTGAGTGAAAGGAGCTTCGGCTTGCCGCGGTCGATCGCGAGCATGTTCACGCTGAAGGAGGACTCGAGCGCGGTGTGCTTGTAGAGGTTGTTGATGATGACCTTCGGGTTGCCGTCGCGCTTGAGTTCGATGACGACGCGTGTGTCCTCGGCCGACTCGTCGCGCACATCGCTGATGCCGGTGAGGATTTTTTCCGTGACGAGTTCGGCGATGCGTTTCACCAACTCGGCGCGGTTCACATTGAAGGGAATCTCGGTGACGACGATCGATTCGCGGCCGCCTTTGCCCTCCTCGACGCCGATGCGCCCGCGGACGCGCACGGAGCCGCGTCCGGTTTGGAAGTAGGATTTGATGCCGGTGCTGCCCTGGATGAGGCAGCCGGTGGGGAAATCCGGGCCCTTCATGTGGACCATCAGGCCTTCGATCGTGATGTCGGGGTCGTCGATCTGGGAGCAGATGGCGTCGATGCACTCGCCGAGATTGTGCGGCGGCATGTTCGTGGCCATGCCGACGGCGATGCCGGTGCCGCCGTTGACGAGGAGGTTCGGGAACGCGGCGGGGAAAACGGTCGGCTCCTCGCTTTTTTCGTCATAGGTCGCGACGAAATCGACGGTGCCGAGGTTCATGTCGGTCATGAGCGAGGCGCCGAGGTGGTCAAGACGGGCCTCGGTGTAACGCATGGAGGCCGGCGGGTCGCCATCGACCGAGCCGAAGTTTCCCTGGCTCTGGACGAGCGTGTCGCGCATCGCCCAGGGTTGGGCCATGTGGACGAGGGTGGGGTAGATCGCCTGGTCGCCATGGGGGTGGTAGTTACCCATCGTCTCACC
>CAWUMN010000237.1:0-2327 GCA_963923595.1 uncultured bacterium | reverse complement strand
GCCATGGCCCGCCCGGTTCTCCAAAAAATCCTGCGGGAGTTTTTGCCATGACCCGCGAACGCCTCCTCGCCCTCACCGGCGCGGCGATCCTCCGCGCTCTCTTCGCCACACTGCGGCTCCGCTTTGAAGACCACGCTGGAATCCTCGCCGAGGATTCACCCAAACCCTCGCTCCTCTGTTTTTGGCACAACCGAATCCTCGGAATCACCTTCGCCTTCGACCGCCTTTACCCGAAGAACCGCCTCGGCGTCACCGTCCTCACCAGCCCCAGCCGCGACGGCGAAATCCTCGCCCAGCTCGTGGCCGCGTTCGGGATGGGCTCGGTGCGTGGCTCAAGTTCGCGTCGCGGCTCCCGCGCACTTTTGGAACTCGTCCGCCTCGTCCGGATCGGGCGCGACATCGCCATCACGCCCGACGGCCCCCGCGGCCCCAAATACTCCCTGGGCCCCGGCGTCATCCTCCTCGCCCAAAACACCGGCGCCCGCATCATTCCGATGCACGCCACATTCAGCCGCTGCATCCGGATGAAAACCTGGGACGGATTCATCATCCCATTGCCGTTTTCCAAGGTGTCGGTCACAATCGACCAGCCGCTGGAAATTCCGGAGAAACTCTCCGACGACGAATTCGAAGCGGCGAGAAACCAACTGGAGGAACTTCTTAAAAATGGTGCGGATTGACGGAGCGGCGGTGGCCGCCAAGGTGCTCGAAGAAACCAAACAACGCGTGGACGCCCTGCGCCAGCGCGGAGTCCAGCCCGGCCTCGCCGTCGTGCTTGTCGGCAACGACCCCGCCTCCCGCGCCTATGTGCGCTCGAAGGACCGCAAGGCCGCCGAACTCGGCCTCCACTCGGTGAAGGAGGAACTCCCCGCCGACACCACGCAGGAGCAACTCCTCGCCCTCGTCGAAAAGCTCAACGCCGATCCCGCTGTCCACGGAATCCTCGTCCAATCCCCGCCCCCGCCGCAGATCGACGAGGCCGCGATCGTCCGCGCCATCGATCCCCGCAAGGATGTCGATGGCTTCCACCCCGTGAATGTCGCCAAGCTCGCGCTCGAGGATCCCACCGGCTTTGTCCCCTGCACCCCGCTCGGCTGCATCCGCCTCCTTCTCGACTACGGCATCGAAACCGCCGGCAAAAACGCGGTCGTCGTCGGCCGGAGCATGATTGTGGGAAAACCCATGGCGCTCCTTCTCATGAAGCGCGGCCCGGGCGGTGACGCCACCGTGACGGTCGCCCATTCTCGCACGAAAAACCTCGCCGCCGTCACCCGCGCGGCGGACATCGTCGTCGCCGCGATCGGGCGTCCCCATTTCCTAGGCGCCGACCACATCCGCGACGGAGCGGTCGTGATCGATGTCGGCATCAACCGCATCGACGATCCCGCGAACCCCAAAGGCTACCGGCTTGTCGGTGATGTGGACTACGACGCCGTGGCCGACCGCTGCGCTGCCATCACACCCGTCCCGGGCGGAGTCGGCCCGATGACCATCGCCATGCTGATGTCGAACTGCGTGACCGCCGCCGAGCGCCTCACGGCCTGAAGTCAGTAGGAACTCTCGACCCGCTTGGCGACATCGCGGTAGCCGTAGTCCACTTCGTAGATTTGCTTCATGCAATCAACGGACTTCGCGGCGTCGCCCATTTTTTCGTAAACGAGGCCGAGGTTGTAGATGACATCCTTTTTGACGGCATCCATGACCATGAGCTCGGAGACGGCGTCGGAGAGGGTCTTGGCGGCGAGGTCGAGCATTCCGCGGGCGGTGAAGCATTGGCCGAGGAGGCTCATTGCGCGGATGCGGACATTCGGGTTCTGGCGGGCTTTTTGGAGTTCCGGGATCGCCTCCTGCCAGCTTTCGAGATCAACGAGGATTTCGCCAAGTTCGAAGCGGAGTTGGAGGTCGGTGGGGTTCTGCTCCACGCGGGAACGGGCGGCGTCGAGCGCGAGGTCGGCGCGCTGTTTTTTGAGGTCTACCAACTCGGCTGCGTAGCCATCGGACTCGGGTGTGCCGGGGTTTTCGGCGATGTATTTTTCGCGGGCCTCGATGGCGATCTCAAACTGGCGGAGTTGCAAATCGGAGGCCTTGCGGACGAGCGCCAAGTCGGAGTTGTTTGTGAGCGAGGCGGCGTAGTTGAACCACTGTGTGGCGTTCTCCCAGTCCTCCTTCTGCTCGTAGAGTTCGGCGATGCGGCGGGCGGTGTCGACGATGCCGGGCTCGGCCTCGGCCTTGGCGTGAAGTTCGGCGAGGAGGTTGTCGATCATTTCCTCGCTGCGGACGACGCGGGATTGCTGTTCGAGGGCGACGGCCTGCTCCTTGTTCTTGAT
>CAWUMN010000236.1:0-2336 GCA_963923595.1 uncultured bacterium | reverse complement strand
GCATAAGCGATCCAGCCCGAGCGGTGGGCGAGGCCGATTTTGCAGGGCGGCAGGCCGGGGCGCTGGCTGAGTGTGAAAAAATCCCGGCCGATGCGCCAGCGGGGGTCGCTTATGTCGGTGTAGGGCCAGAGAACCATGGTGCGGTTTGGCAAAAGGTCGCGTGGATGCTCGCCGAGGGGAGGTTGGGGGATGATTTCCACGCCGCCGGGAGCCATCACACTCAAGGCCCAAACGGAAAATTCGAGCGGAACGGAATCGATGTTTCGCGCGGTGTGACGGATGGTCGCGCGCGGCGCGTCGGGGGCCACGCTGATGCCGAGTGTTTTCAGAATCCGCCCGCCGGCTTCTTGAGTCGATTCGATGACCACTTCGCCGGTGGCGGGATTTTCGAGATGCTCCACGGGATGGTTGTCGCGGTGGTAGGTTCGCTCCAAATCCTCGGGCGCAATCCAGAAACGGTGCCCGCCGCGGATCATCCATTCTGTTTCGCCGCGTCCGCCGAGCTCGTGCGCGTAGGTTTTAAAGACATTCTGCCCACCGGGGGTCGAGAGGTGCAGGATTCGGGGCCCCACATCGAGAGTCACCATGAGCTCGAGGTGGCCGTTGGCAAAATGCAAATTCCTGTCCCAGCCGGAGTGGGGTGAGATTTTGGGCTTCATGGGGCGGGAAGCTAGCCGCGCGGCCTTTCAAAGTCAGCAGTTCTTTGCCGCAGGAGCGGGCTGGATTTTCATGGATCGTCCGCTAGTCTCCCGCCGCATGAAGTATATTTTCGTGACCGGCGGCGTGGTGAGTTCACTTGGTAAAGGCCTGGCGGCCGCGTCCCTCGGCACGCTTCTGGAGCGGCGCGGACTCAAGGTCTCCCTCCAAAAACTCGACCCCTATCTCAATGTCGATCCGGGCACGATGAGTCCCTTCCAGCACGGCGAGGTGTATGTCTTGGCGGACGGCGCCGAGACCGATCTCGACCTTGGCCATTACGAGCGTTTCACCCACTGCGTGCTCTCGCGGGAGAACAACCTGACGAGCGGCCAGGTCTACGAAACCGTCCTGATGAAGGAACGCCGCGGCGACTATCTCGGCAAGACGGTGCAGGTGATTCCGCACATCACCGACGAGATCAAGCACCGCATCCGCTCGGTCGCGCAAAACTCCGGCGCGGATGTGTTGATCACCGAAATCGGCGGAACGACCGGCGATATCGAGGGACTGCCGTTCTTGGAGGCCATCCGCCAGTTCATCCTCGAGGTCGGCCACGACAACGCGATCATCATGCATGTGACGCTCGTGCCGTTCATCAAGGCGGCGGGGGAACTCAAGACCAAGCCCACCCAGCAGAGCATCGCGAAGCTCCGCGAGATCGGCATCCAGCCGCAGGTGCTCATTTGCCGCACCGAAATGCCGCTCGACCTCGATGTCCGCCAAAAACTCTCCATGTTCTGCAATGTCCCGCTCGAGGCGGTCATCGAGGCGGGCGATGTGGACCACACGATTTACGAGGCCCCGCTGAACCTCCGCGAGGAGGGGCTCGACGCCATTGTTTGCCGCTATCTGCGGCTTGAAACCCACGAGCCCGACCTCACCGAGTGGAAGCGTTTCGTTCAACGCCTCATCCAGCCGAAGCGCCGCGTCCGCGTGGCGATCGTCGGCAAATATGTCGAGCTCCAGGACGCCTATAAAAGCATCTACGAATCGCTCGCCCACGCCGGCGCCGCCCAAGATTGCGGCATCGACATGGTGCAGGTGGACGCCGAGGACATTGAGGCCGAGGGAGCCGAGAAGTATCTCCAAGGTGTCGCTGGCATTCTCGTTCCCGGCGGCTTTGGCGACCGCGGTGTGGAAGGCAAAATCCGCGCCGCCAAGTTCGCCCGTGAGTCCCGCACGCCGTATCTCGGGCTTTGCCTCGGAATGCAGGTCGCTTCGATCGAATTCGCCCGTAACGCCTGCGGACTCCACAGCGCGAACAGCACGGAATTCGACGCCGCCACGCCACACCCGGTCATTTCCTTGATGGATGAACAGGTCGATGTCACCGAGAAGGGCGCTTCCATGAGGCTCGGCACTTGGGAAACCGTCATCGCCGAGGGAACGCTCGCGCATCAGGTCTACGGCAAAACCCACGCCTCCGAGCGCCATCGGCACCGTTACGAGTTCAACCAAAAATACCGCGCTCAAATGGAAGCCGCCGGGTTTGTGATTTCCGGAACCTCTCCAGACGGAACGCTGGTCGAGTTGATCGAACTCAAAAACCACCCGTGGTTCCTCGCCTGCCAATTCCACCCCGAGTTCCAGTCCAAGCCGAACCACCCGCATCCGCTCTTCAAAGGCTTCATCGCCGC
>CAWUMN010000235.1:0-2340 GCA_963923595.1 uncultured bacterium | reverse complement strand
CCGGACCCGTCCTGCGCGGCGCGGGGTTGGGACGCCGGATCGGATTCCCCACCGCGAACCTCGCCACCGATCAACTCCAACTCCCGCCCGACGGAGTCTACGCCGTCGAGGTTTTGGTCGAAGGAAAAACCCATCCCGGCGTGGCCAACCTCGGCGTTCGTCCGACGGTTGATGAAACCCGGACGCGGCTTCTGGAAATCCACCTTTTCGATTTCCAGGGCGACCTCTACGACCGCGAGGTCGAGGTGCGGCTGAAACATTTTCTCCGGCCCGAGCAGCGCTTCGACTCGCTCGACCTTCTCAAAAGCCAAATCTCGCGCGATGCCGCCTCCGCCCGCGAATTCCTCGCCCAACAACCCGCCGCCGCATGAGCGCGCTCTGGCACTTCCGCACCTTTGACGAAAACTTTGGTCCGGACGGCCTGCCCCGCGAAGTCTATCGCGATCTCTTCGAGCGCCTGAACCGCCTCCCCCGCCACGAGGTTCGAGCGCTCGATGCCCGGCTCGAGGCGACGATGCGCGAGATGGGCGTGACCTTCGACATCCACCGCGAGCGCCCTTGGGGAAAACGCGGCTGGTTTTGCGATCTGCTCCCCCAGATTTTCACGCCTGCCGAATGGGATCCCCTCGCCGCCGGAATCCGCCAGCGGCTCCGTGCGTTCGAGATGTTCCTGCAGGACATCCATTCCAAAAAGGAAATCCTCCACGAGGGTGTCGTTCCCGCCGCCCCGGTGCTCGGGAGCGAGTATTTCCAGCGCGCCGCCTGCGGCGTGCCCGCGCCCGGCGGGGCGTTCCTGCATCTCAGCGGCCTCGCCGTTTGCCGCCTGCCCGGCGGCCAACTCGCCGTGAAGCACCACTACTTCAGCAACGCCTCGGGCATTTCCTACATGATGCAGAACCGCCGCGCCCTCACCCGCGTGATTCCGCAATCGTTCCAGGATACCGGCATCCACTCGATCTCCGATGTCCCGACCGGCATCGTCGAAATGCTCCGCGCGCGTTCGGATGACGCCGACCCGATGGTTGTGCTTCTCACACCCGGGCCGCTCAGCCCCGCCTACTCGGAACACAGCTTCCTCGGCCGCCGCATGGGCATCCCGCTCGTGCAGGGCGGCGACCTCCTCGTCCTCGACGACAAGGTCTACCTGAAAACCGTCGCCGGCCTGAGCAAGGTGGATGTCATCTACACCCGCCTCTCCGACCGCTGGCTCGACCCCATGGCGTTCCGCCGAGATTCGATGATCGGCGTTCCCGGCCTCGTCCATTGCATCCGAAAAAAGAGCGTCTCGGTCGTGAACGCCATCGGTGCCCAACTCGCCGACGACCGCGCGCTCCTGCCGTTCTCCGCGCAGATCATTCGCTACTACCTTGCCGAGCGCCCGATTCTCCCGACCGTTCCGACCTACTGGCTCGGCGACATCGACCAACGCCAGATGGTGCTCGACGATCTGGAAAATTTCACAATCCGCATCCTCTACGGCGAGCGGATCGTCCTGGGCGGCGACGGAAATTTGCCGCCCCGCGAAAAGCTCGAAGCCGCCCGCCTGGAAATCCTCAAAAACCCGTCGCAGTTCGTGGCCCAGCCGCAGGCCTGCGACGCGGAGACCATTTCGTTCCAGGACGGCGACCGGCGCCGGCGCCGCCAGGACCACATCGTCTTCGCCCTGCGCGAACCCGATGGCGACCTCCGGGTTTTTCCCGGCGCGCTCACACGCGTCTCCACCACCGAATCCGAGTTCACCTCCTCGGAACTCGGCGGCGGCTCGAAGGACACCTGGGTGCAGGCAGGCACGGACTCGCAACACGACGAGTGGGACTCCTCGCTCCAGAGTGACGGGCAGATCCCCTCGCACGGCGTCACCAGCCGCGTGGCCGACGCCTACTACTGGATCGGCCGCTATCTCGAGCGCGCCTACGACCTCGCCGGAATGATCGGCGCGATCGAGTCGCTGGAACTCGAGGAATTGAATCCCGTCGAGCGGATGAACTACCGCCCGGTCTGGAACCGCATCCTGCCCATGCTGGAGGTCTCCGGCTCGCCCTCGCGCCGCACCATCTCGAGCCCCGAGGGCCGCTACCGGCTGACCTTCGATCCGTCCGAACCCGGCTCGGTCCTGAGCACGATCCACCGCGCGTTTTCAAACGCCGAATCCGTCCTTGAAACCCTGAGCCTCGAAGCCTGGGGCGTGATGAGCCAGCTCCGCGAGAAGTTCGACGCCATGGGGTTCGACCCCTCCGCGCCAACCGACGCCCTCGCCGCCGCGAGCCGCGAGCTGTGCATTTTCGCGCGCCAGGCGATCCCGCAGTTTTTCGGAACCTCAAAGGTCACGATGCTCGCGGA
>CAWUMN010000234.1:0-2344 GCA_963923595.1 uncultured bacterium | reverse complement strand
TGCTCGGGGGGGGACTTGAACCCCCATGCCTTGCGGCATGCGCCCCTCAAACGCACGTGTCTGCCATTTCACCACCCGAGCGAGGGACGGCAAATTTAGGGAGCGGCTCGCGCGATGCAAGCCGGATTTTTCAGCCGCGTTTTTTTCGACTGGGTTTTCTGTAGGCTGCCTTGCGCCGCGCGGGGAGGGAGGAGGGGGAGGTGCCGGCTTTGAGTTCGTTGATCTGGTCTCGCAGCAACGCGGCGCGCTCGTATTCCAAACGCCCGGCGGCCTCGGCCATGTCTTGCTCGAGTTCACGGATCAGTTCGCCGACATCGAAGGCCGAGCCGCTCTCGTTCAAGTTCGAGGAATCGTTTTCGGTTCCCTTCACGATCACATGCAGACTTTCCTGCACGGCTCGGACGACGCTGCGGGGAGTGATTCCGTGCTCGGTGTTGTGCACCTCCTGCCTTGCCCGGCGGTGGGCGGAAATATCCAAGAGCGCTTTCATGCTGCCAGTCACCGTATCGGCGAAAAGCACGACCTCGCCGTTCACATGGCGCGCGGCTCGTCCGGCGGTCTGGATAAGGCTCGTCTGGCTGCGCAGGTAGCCTTCCTTGTCGGCATCGAGGATGCAAACGAGCGAGACCTCGGGAAGGTCGAGGCCTTCGCGCAGGAGGTTGATGCCGACCAAAACATCGCACTCGCCGGCGCGGAGGTTCCGTAAAATCTCCACGCGCTCGATGGTGTCGATATCACTGTGGAGGTAGCGGACCTTCAGCCCGATCTCGCGAAGGTAGTCGGCCAAATCCTCGGCGGTTTTCTTGGTGAGCGTGGTGATCAAAACCCGCTCGCCCGCCTCGATTCGCCGACGGCAAAGCTCGATCGTTTCGTCGATTTGCGCCTTCAGCGGCCGAACGATGATCCTTGGATCCAGCAACCCCGTGGGCCGGATGATTTGTTGCGCGATCAACGGCGCGCCGGGCTTGGAAACATCGATCTCCTCGGCCTTCGCCGTCATAAAACGCCGCATGTCGTTCGCCCGACCGCCCTCGCCGAATTTATTCTCGGGATTCGGAATCCAAGTATTGTTCCCGGCGATGCTGTTGTTCAGCTCGAAGCCCCCGGGCGTGGCGCTCACATAGACTAGCTGGTTCGTCACCTCCATGAACTCGCCGAAGTTCAGCGGGCGGTTGTCGAGCGCGCTTGGAAGCCGGAACCCGTAATCCACCAGCACGCTCTTGCGCGAACGGTCGCCCGCATACATCCCGCCGATCTGCGGCACGGTGGCGTGCGATTCGTCGATTACCAGCAAGTGATCCTTCGGCAAAAAATCCATCAGCGTGTAGGGACGCGAACCCGGTGGACGGCCGGTGAGATGGCGGGAGTAGTTTTCGATGCCGTTGCAGAAGCCCATCTCCTGCATCATCTCGAGATCGAACTCGGTCCGCATCTTGATGCGCTGGGCCTCGATCAACTTCCCCTGTCGCTCGAACTCCGTCACCCGCGCATCCAATTCCCCACGGATCGCCGCGATCGCGGCCCTCAGCTTGTCATGCGGCGTCACGAATTGCTTCGCTGGAAAAAGGGTGAAAGTCGCGAGAGTCGCGGTCGTTTTTCCCGTCAGGGGATCGAACTCGCTGATGCGTTCGATCTCGTCGCCGAAAAACTCCACGCGGATCGCCTCGTCCTCGTTTTGTGCCGGATGAACCTCGACCACATCGCCGCGAACGCGGAATTTTCCTCGTCCGAACGCGATGTCGTTCCGCTCGTAAAGCATCTCGACAATCTTCGCGAGAAAGGCCTCGCGCGTCATTTGCTGGCCCGGCCGAATGGTGCATAGCATTTGCAGAAAATCCTCCGGCGAGGCCAGGCCGTAAATGCACGAGACGCTCGCCACGATGATCGTATCGCGCCGCGTGAGCAGCGAACTCACTGCCGAAAGGCGCAGGCGCTCGATCTCCTCGTTGATCGATGAATCCTTCTCGATGTAGGTGTCCGACCTCGGGATGTAGGCCTCCGGTTGGTAGTAGTCGAAGTAGCTCACGAAATACTCGACCGCGTTGCGCGGAAAGAACTGCTTGAACTCGCTGTAGAGCTGCGCCGCTAGCGTCTTGTTGTGCGACATGATCAGAGTCGGCCGACCGATGTCGCGGATGACATTCGCGACCGTGAAGGTCTTGCCCGACCCCGTCACGCCGAGCAGCGTCTGGTGGCGGTTCCCAGCCGAGATCGAGCGCACCAGATTGGCAATCGCCTGCCCCTGGTCCCCGCGCGGACCAAAACCGGACTCGAGTTCAAAAACCATGAGCCGACGAGTATCCTGCCGGACCGGACATTGCGCAACAGCGGTTGCAGTTGGCTC
>CAWUMN010000233.1:0-2371 GCA_963923595.1 uncultured bacterium | reverse complement strand
CGGCGACCTCGAATTCGCGGGCGAGGTTTTTGACGGTGTAGCGAAAGCCGACGCCCTGGACGCGGCCTTCGTAGTGGACGCGGAGGGTTTTCATGAATTGACCACAGAGCGCACAGAGGACACGGAGAGGAAGGTTTTCATTTCTTGAGGCGGAGCAGATTTTCGAGATCTACGCGATCCTGGTCACGATGGGTCTGCTTGCTGCGGATCAAGTCAGGGATCGATAGGAACGGAATTTCCACGCCTTCGACTGTTGTTTTTTGGGCGTTTGGGAAGGCTTCCTCATAAGTCACGCACCAAGCCCTGATGCCAACATCGACTTCGATTTCGTCAGCGATCTTAACGAAGGAGTTTTCTGCAAAATCCTCTGGAACGAGTTCTGCGGCCGCTCCGTCTGGCAAACGAGAAAGAGCATCGATGACTTTTTGGTAATTCGAGGGATTTTCGGCGATGAGGATATCCACATCCTCGGTTGCGCGGATCAGGCCATTAAGGATCAGCGCCCATGCGCCGACGACAAGGTATTCAGCGCCCTCCTCGTTCAAGAGTCGGCAAACATTCAAAAGCGGGTTTTTTGAAATTTCCGCCATTACCAAAGCCTAGGGTTCTTCTGCTCGCGGCACCAGTTATCATAGTCCTTGCGCGTTTTGAATTTCACAACAAAACCTCGTGGTTTCTTGATGGGAGAAACCCTGAAGGCTTCGGCAATGAGTTTGCCCGCGCGCTGGACTGCCTCCTCGGGTGTAGCGGGAATGCGTGATCTTTTGCCGACGATTTTCATTTCCGGACCTGGCCTTTGCCTCGGATGAGGTATTTGTAGGTGGTGAGTTCTTCGAGTCCCATGGGGCCGCGGGCGTGGAGTTTGTCGGTGCTGATACCGATCTCTGCGCCGAAGCCGAATTCGCCGCCGTCGGTGAAGCGGGTGGAGGCATTCCAGTAGACCGTGGCGGAATCGACGCTGCCGAGGAATTCCTCGGCAGTCGAGGGGTCGTTGGTGACGATGGCATCGCTGTGGTGCGAGCCAAAGGTTTCGATGTGCTCGATGGCGTCGGGGAGGTTTTCGACAATGCGCACCGAGAGGATCAGGTCGAGCCACTCGGTGCGGAACGAGGATTCGTCGGCCTCGCGGAGTTTCGGGTAGCCGAGCGCAGCGAGGATTTGGTGAGCGGCGGGGTCGGCTACGAGTTCGACTTGGTTTTTGGAAAGCTCGGGAGCGGCGAGTTGGAAAAACTCGGCGGCGATCTCGCGGTGGACGAGGAGGGTTTCCATGGCGTTGCAGACGCCGGGGCGCTGGCATTTCGCGTTGAGGGCGATGTCGAGGGCCATGCGTGGGTCGGCGTCGCGGTCGACGAAAACATGGCAGATGCCGTCGTAGTGTTTGATCACCGGCATGCGGGCGGCGGCGACGACGGCTTCGATGAGCGAGTGGCCGCCGCGCGGGATGATGACATCCATGAATTGGTCCATGGCGGCCATGATTTTCACGGCTTCGCGATCCTTGGTCGGGATGAGTTGGACGGAGTAGTCGGGGAGGCCGGCATTGAAGCCTCCGGCCTGGAGGGCTTTCGCGATGGCGAGGTTCGAGGCGAGGGCTTCGGAGCCGCCGCGGAGGATGACGGCGTTGCCGGTCTTGATGCAGAGCACGGCGGCGTCGGCGGTTACATTCGGGCGGGATTCGTAGATGATGCCGATGACGCCGATGGGGGTGCGGATTTTTTGGATTTGGATGCCGTTGGGTTGCGTCCATTCGCGGAGGATTTCGCCGACGGGATCGGGGAGCGCGGCGACTTGGCGGATGCCGTCGGCCATGTCGGCAACGCGTTTTTCATTGAGGCGGAGGCGGTCGATCGAGGCTTTGGTGAGGCCGTTCTTTTCGGCTTCGGCGACATCGGCGGCGTTGGCCTCGAGGATGTCGGGGAGGCGGACGATCAACTCGTCGGCCATCGCCACGAGGACGGCGTTCTTGGTTTTCGAATCAAGCCGGGCGAGGGCGCGGGAGGCGGCGCGGGCGTTTTTTCCGATTTGGTGGATTTGTTCCTGAAGACTGCTCATGGCGCGAACGGCGTGTAATCCAAACCATGCGCCTCGGCAACGACCTTGCAGTGGATTTTTCCATCGCGGACGCTGAGGCCCTCCTGCAAGCCGGGTGCGCGGCGGAAGGCCTCCTCGAGCGGGTGGTCGGCGAGGGTTTCGATATAGCGGTAGGTGACATTCGTCAGGGCCTGGGTGGCGGTCCGGGCGTAGGCGCCGGGCATGTTCGCGACACAGTAGTGGACGATCCCCTCCTCGACGAAGGTCGGGTTGTCATGTGTGGTTGGGCGGGAGGTTTCGAGGCATCCGCCCTGGTCGATGGCGATGTCTACGACGACGC
>CAWUMN010000232.1:0-2372 GCA_963923595.1 uncultured bacterium | reverse complement strand
TCCAGCGCGCCGAGCGCCGCGACAGCGAGGATTTGGATTTCCTCGTAATGATCGCTGATTTGCGCCTCCGCGAAGTCGCCCGTTCACGCCACGCCCTGACAGCGGAAACCGAGGCCAAAATTTCCTCGCTCTTGGAGCGCATCGAAAAGCTCGGCGCTTCGAAACCCGAAATCCTCGCCCGCACCGGAGATTTCCACGCCCTGAGTGGTCGACTCCAACGCGCCGTCGATCTCTATGAAAAGGCCCTCGCTCTGAAACCTGCCCAGGAAGGCGTCCGCGAAAAACTCGCCCAAGCGCTTGTCCAACTAGGGCACAACGACCGCGCCGCCGAACTCCTTAAACAAATCGTTGCCGAAAATCCGGTGAACCTCGCGGCCTACGACCAGCTTTCCAAAATCCATCTCCTTCGTGGAGAGTTCGACCGGGCCGCAGCTGACATGCGACAGGCCCTTCTGCTCGCACCGATCGATCCCCGCCGCCACGAGGAACTTATTCGAACCAGCCTCCGCGCTGGCGATCACGCCGGCGCCCTCCAAGCCGCCATCGAAGCGGAAACGAAGTTTCCCTACATCACTGGATTTACCGTCCTGCGCGCCATCGCGCTGAGCCAAGCGGGAGACCACGCAGCGGCCATGATGGCGTTCGAACGCGCGCTGGTGATGGCGGCGAACTCGAACCCCGAGTTGTTGGATGCTGAGTTTTTTCTGAGCTACGGCGGGGCCGCCGAACAGGCCGGCCATTATGTGAAGGCGGCCGAGCTTTTGAAAAAATCCATCGCCCTCGCCCCCGCTCGCTCGGCCCAGGCTTGCAACTATCTCGGCTACATGTGGGCGGACAGAGGCGAAAACCTCCCCGAGGCCGAACAACTCATCCGCCGCGCACTGGAACTCGATCCCGCTAACAGCGGCTACCGGGACAGCCTCGGCTGGGTTTTCTACCGCCAAGGCCGATACGATGAGGCGTTGACCGAACTCCTCCGCGCCTCCGAAACCATGCCCGAACCCGATCCCATCGTCCTCGACCACATCGGCGATGTTTACGGAAAGCTAGGCAAAACCGCCGACGCGGTCCTGTATTGGAGCAAAGCCCTCCAACTTGATCCGAAAAACCAATCAATCACCGACAAACTCGACTCGCACGCCGCTCCTGTGGCAAGCCAACCGGATCGAAACTAACCAGTCGCCTCAGGCCACCGCGCGCTGGATTTTCTCCGCAATCCCGCGAAAAACCTCCGCCGCCGCACTCCCAGGATGGGCTTCCACAGCGGGTCGGCCAGTGTCCCCGGACTCCCGCACCAGCGGCTCGATCGGCACCTCGCCGAGCAATGGCACTTGGAGCCTCGCCGCCTCGCGCCCGCCGCCACCGGTTCCGAAAATGTCGTAGCGTTTGCCGTCACCGGGGCAGAGGAAGAAGCTCATGTTTTCAACGATACCGAGGATCGGAACATTCGTTTTGCCGAACATCGCCACGGCCTTGCGCGCGTCGATCAAAGCCACTTCCTGCGGCGTCGTGACAATCACCGCACCGGACAGCGCGACCGTTTGAACAATCGTCAACTGGATGTCGCCGGTGCCAGGCGGGAGGTCGAGAATAAGAAAATCCAACTCGCCCCATGCCACCTGACGCAGAAATTGCTGGGTATAGCGCGTGACCATCGGCCCGCGCAAAACGGCCGGCGAGCCGTCATCCAAGAGATAACCCATCGACATGACCGAAACGCCGTGGCGTTCGATCGGGATGATGCGGTTCTCGTCATCGGCGGTGGGTCGCTCGTTCGTGCCTCCAAACATCAACGCGATGCTTGGCCCGTAAATATCGCAATCGCACAAACCGACCTTCGCGCCCGAGCGGGCGAGCGCCAGGGCGAGGTTCGCCGCGACGGTGGATTTTCCCACGCCGCCCTTGCCGCTGGCCACGGCAATAACATGGCGGACCCCCTCGATTTTTTGAGGCCCGACCGATCCCGCCGGAGAGGCAGCAGGGGCCTGCACATCGATTTTCACCTCCACACGGCCAGCCCCCGGAAGCGACTTCAAAGCGGCCACGGCATCGAACTGGATTTTTTTCGCCACAGCCGTGTCGGTCGTTGAAAGGACAAGCTGCACCTCGATATCGGCACCGCTCACCGTCACCCCACGCAACAATCCAAAGGAGACGATGTCGCGGGAGAATCCCGGGTATTTCACGGCGCTCAGCGCCTCGCGGATGGAGTCTTGGTTGATCGTTGACATGGGCGGGGATTTTGCACGGCGACACCGCGCGGGCAAGATTGTTGGGATTGACGGTTGCCGCGTGTCCATGCCGACGCTAGCTTGCTGCCTGTCAGGGGCCATGGACTGCGGACCGGCGAACCCCGCCAGGGCAGGAATGCA
>CAWUMN010000231.1:0-2383 GCA_963923595.1 uncultured bacterium | reverse complement strand
CCCTCGTCGGCGTCGATGTATTGGAACATTGTCTGGATATCGTCGCGCGTCTCGAAGCCGCTTTCTTTTTTTCGACGGACGAGGGTTTCGGAAAGCTCATCGTTCCAGCCGCGCTTCAGCATGAAGCCGTTCCAAATCTCGATCTGCTCCTCCGTGGGTCGCGTGCCGTTTTGAAAACACCACGCGAGGATTTCGTCGTCGGTTCCACCCTCGCCCACGCGGGCGCGGAGGTTTTCGTAGTTCACGCCGACCAGCGAGGTGGCGCGTTCATCGAAGCCCTTGCCGAGATTCGCATGGAGTTCGGGGTGCAACTCACCGGCATTCATCAACCGGATTTTGTCGATCATCCGGCCGAAGTAAACGATTCCACCGACAGTATCCTTGGGCGAGCGCGGGTATTTCATTGCCGGAAAATTAAAGCAGCGACTACTCGGCGAGAAGTTTTTCCACTTCGTCTTCCAAATTTCCACGGGCGTTTGTGCTGACCAGCATGCCTTTTTTATCCACGAGCCACATGGCCGGGATGGATTGGATGCCGAAGCGGGAGGAAATTTCGTTTTGCCAGCCTTTGCCGTCGAAATATTGCGGCCACGCCATGCCTTTTTCTTTGATGAAGGCCTCAAGCTTGGCTTTGTCCTGATCGAGGGAAATGCCGATGACCTCAAAGCCCTTGGGATGGAGTTCCTCGTAAGCTTCGACCACATTCGGCACTTCCTTCACGCAAGGCCCGCACCAGGTGGCCCAGAAGTCGATGAGCACGACCTTGCCGCGCATTTTGGCGAGGTCGATCTCGGCGCCGTCCAAGGCGGTGAATTTCAAATCCAGCGGCTCGCTTTTCAATTTCGCCGTCTCGGCATTCCGGGCGATCAAGGACTGGATTCCTTGATTGATCGGAGCCTCGGGGTAGGCCTGCAGATGTTGTTCGGCCAATTTTTGCCAATCGGCCTCGGGCATGCTGCGGGAGCCGATCAGCACTTTAATCCCGCTGGCCTCGCCTTTGACCGCAGTCGGGGCGTCGGGGGCGCCCGCGATTTCGTCGAGCACGACCATCATGTCGGGCCCAGGAGGCAGACCGGCAAATCCTCGCGCACCGGAGAATTGGGCTTCAAAAAGTTTCGCCTGCCAGCGGCGGGGATCGTTTGACGCAACGGCCAAAAACTCCTTGTTGGCGGAGTCAAAGGCACTGAGCCCTGATTTGACAAAAGCCACCGCCTCGTCGCGGTTTTTCGGGGGCGTGGCGGGATTTTGGAGGTTGTTCATGGCCTCCTCGACTTTTTTCCACGCCTCGTCAGCAGCGGGATCAGCAAAAGCCAGGCTGGCGGTGAAAGCCACGGCGACTATGAGAGTAAAACGGCGGATGATGGGAAACATAGGCGCTCATCAAGCTCACGCCCTCTCGATTTTGACAAGCCTTCCTTGGCTGGAAAAACTCGATCCTCCCACGCCGCCGTTGTAGTCATTCGCCCATGAAATCCCACCGGAAGGAACTCTGGTTCGAAATCCCCCGCCGCCGCGCGTTTGTGAATATCACCCCGGAGGTCGAGGCCTGCCTGCGCGAGAGCGGCATCCGCGAGGGGCTATGCCTAGTTAACGCCATGCACATCTCGGCGAGCGTTTTCATCAATGACGACGAGTCCGGCCTGCACCGCGATTTCGAAAAGTGGCTGGAAAAACTCGCTCCCGAGCATCCCCACGCCCAATACGCCCACAACGGCGCCGAGGACAATGCCGATGCCCACCTCAAGCGCTCGATCATGGGACGAGAGGTCGTGGTGGCCGTTACCGAAGGAGCCCTCGATTTCGGGCCGTGGGAGCAGATTTTCTACGGCGAATTCGACGGGCTCCGCAAAAAGCGCGTGCTCGTGAAAATCATCGGCGAGTAGGCGGGTGCCGGTGTGGCTTGAAAAAAAACCGGCGGCCAATAGCTTTCCCGTTGCCATGACGCCAACCGAATCGTCCAGCATAAGCCGAACCTCCCCCGCGCCGGCGCGTTTACCCGCGCGGAGGTGGGTTTCTTGACTGCCGTCGAGCGCAAGCGCTTCGTCGAAGAGCGCAAGGCCCGTTCGGCCGTGTGGCGTGTGATCCATTGGCTAGGCTCGATGCAGCTCGCCTTGATCCTCCTCGCCACCATCGCCGCCGCCTGCGCGATCGCCACCATCGCGGAATCCGAGTTCAGCACCAAAGTTGCGCAGGCTTATATCTACAAGGCCCCGTGGTTCATGGTGTGGTTGGTCGTGCTTTGCGTGAATCTCCTCGCCGTTACGATCACCCGCTGGCCTTGGGCCAAAGCGCACGCCGGTTTCATCATTACCCACTACGGCATCATCACGCTCCTCATCGGCGCGATGATCGGCATCCAGACGGGATTCGAGGGAAATGTCAC
>CAWUMN010000230.1:0-2412 GCA_963923595.1 uncultured bacterium | reverse complement strand
GAAGCCGTTTGGTGCGACTTTCTGCGAACCGCTCGTGAAGGCTTTGCATCTCCTCCATCCAAATAATTTTCTCTCTTAGCGTTGTCTCCAAACCCAAGAGCAAGGAATACAATTCGGCTCCTTCAAATGTGGACCATTTCCACCCGGGATGGTTTGCCAATTCTGGATTCATCTTTTGTAAGGAGCGATTTTTTGCAGAGCCTCCATATCAACCTGATCCTTGAGACGATTCGCGGCCCGCTTCATTTCCAAAAGCACTTCAAGTCCTACGATACGCGCATTAATCCCCGGCGCAACTGGCTCCTCTATAGACCGATCGTATTCGAAGTTGAAGTCAAAAGGCTCGTAAACAAAGATATCAATTGGCGTGGTTTTGTGATGATCACTATGCAACTGAAAAACAAGCATCCCCTTCTCACTTCTCCATGATTCCCTTTGTTTTGGATCAGCAAATTGCTCTACAGAGACAGGAATTCTGGGTGCATAGCCAAGCCCCGCCAATGCTTTCAGACCGCTAAGCAAATTTTCCGTATGGAGCTGGATAACCATATCCAAATCAACCGTTGTGCGTTGATACCCATGCGCATTCACCGCCAGACCACCCACAATCAAGTAGCGCACGCCCGCCGAGTTCAGCGCCCCCACCACCGCCTCGACGCTTCTTAACTCCATCGCAAATTTCGCGTTTCCGCTTTTCGCACGGGCAAGCTGCCGCCCTTGGTTATCCGGGATTCCCGGCGAACCTCATTCCGATTCGAAAATGTCTCCGCGGTTTTCACGGAATTCGCGCCACCGGAGCGGCGCTGTTTCTCAGTTGACCAAAAACTTCAAAATCCAAGGCAGCATCTTCTCTCCGCGCTCGAGCCAGTGTTTCAGCTTTTCCAAACGCTCCTCCGCTGCCGCCCGGTCGATAGCGGGCATATCCTCGGCGAGCGATTCCATTGTTTCGATGCGTTGCAAGGCGCGGTCGAGGCGGGGTTGCAAATCTTCTTTGATGAACGCTGTAGCAAATTTGCTCAGCTCTAGGTCGGCCGCAAAGTAGTCCCGCCGGTCGCCCGGCACATAAACCGCCTTCACCGCCCCGACCGAGCGAAGCACCTTCAGCCCCTGGCTCGCTGCTCCCAGACTGATTCCCAGCCGATCAATGATCTCCTCCATCGAAAGAGCGCGGGGCGAGACGAAGAGCAGCCCGTAAATTTCCCCGATCGATTTCTGCAGGCCGATCAGCTTGAAAAACCCGATAAACATCTCGATCGACTCCACCTCCAACTCCGACAAGGCGGAGGTCTCGGGGGTAGGTTCTTTAAGTCCGGCGGGCATGTGCGGAGTATTCAAACAAGGCCCTTCATCTATTTCAATAAAAAATGAAACAATGACGCGGGGAATTTCTCAACCGCATTCACTTTGACGAATCGCCTGCGATGCCTTTTATGTTTCGCCCATGAAAACCATCACGCCAACCGACCTGAACGCACTCCGCCAATCTGGCACCGCCTGCTCGCTTCTCGATGTCCGCACCCCCGCCGAGCATGAAAAAATCCATGTCCCCGGCGTGCATTTGGTTCCCGTGGACGATCTCGATCCCGAGGCTCTCGCCAAGACGAACGGCTTTTCGAAGGACAAAACCATTTACATCCTCTGCCATTCGGGGGCACGGGCGGAGCGGGCCGCCCGCAAGATGGAAGGCAAGGGCTTTCAGGATTGCGTGGTGGTAACCGGCGGAACGGCGGCCTGGGCGGCGGCGGGCCTACCGGTGAACCAATCCCAGCGCCGTGTGCTCCCGCTCAATCGCCAAGTGCAACTCGTCGCTGGCGCGATGGCTCTCGGAGGTGCCGCCCTCGCTGTCACGGTGAATCCCTCTTGGGTGTTTCTTTCCGGCTTCGTGGGCTTCGGCCTGATGCTGGCCGGCGCGACGGATTTTTGCCCGATGGCAATTCTGCTGGCGAAGATGCCCTGGAACCAAGGCTCGAAAAAGACAAGCTGCTGCTCGGCTTGAGCGGCGAGTTCGATTTTGCCGGCGTGCCGGGTTGCGTGTGAAATCTACGCGGCCGCCAAAACCTCGGCAGCGGTTTTGAAGTGCGTCTTCGCGAGGCCCTCAAGCACCTCCGGTCCGCGGGATCGGATCAACTCCATCGCCGTGTTTTTCACATTCGAGGAAACACCACGCGGCAGGGTGGTGCCGATCTCCGAGCCTTTCGCCTCGAGCCAGTCGATGAATTTTTCCCGCGCCAGAATGGACGCGGCGGCGACGGCGTAGTCGGACTCCGCCTTCGTGCGTTGTTCGAGCACGAGCTTGCGTCCATTTTCCATCAATGCCCGCTCGAGGAGTCGCACATGGGCAAATTTGTCGGACAGCGCCCTTGGGCAATCGGGGCAGAGTTTGCACAAATCCTCGATGGCTCGCGCATGGCC
>CAWUMN010000229.1:0-2433 GCA_963923595.1 uncultured bacterium | reverse complement strand
TCGTCGTAAAGCGCCCGCAAACCGGCGGCCAGGGTTTCGGTTGTGTGGCTCGACTTCCACCGCTCGAATTGCGGCTCGATGGTCGCGTTCAATGTGCCGGACTGGATGTCGTCGATGATTTTTCCGGCCGCTTCCGCAGCGGAGTGAAAGATCGATTCCTTTTCCAAGATGTCGCGGGCCACGCCGATCGACGGGCACAGTTGTTTGATGCGGCAGGCTGCGGCCTCCATCGCGGATTGCGGGCCGCCCTCCCAGCGCGAGGGCACGAGATGGAGATCGGCGGCGTTGTAGAGGCGATTGAGTTTCGCGCGGGAGAGGATGTTTACTCCGAAATCATCGCCCGCGATTCCCGGCTTGCCCACAAAAGTGAAAGGGATTCCTTCCTTCTTCAATTCCTCGCGGATCCAGTGCCGACGAGGCCCGGCGAGCAAGACATGAAAAGGCGCTCCCGCATCCCGCACCCTTTTGAGGATGGCCACCATCATCTCGGGAGCCTTCTGGAATTTCGGCGTCTTCAAGTCCGCACCCTCGGTGTCGCGGTGGAAATTCGCGATCACATAGGCATTTTCGGGAATTCCAAACTCCCGCCGAATGGCCTTTTTGTCCTCGACGGAAAAAAACAAATCCGGATCGATCGTATAGGGAATATGGACTGCGGGGAGTCCGAGGGACCGGAATTGCTCGAGCGCCTCGGTGGATCGGGCCACCCAGAGGTCGACCCATGTCTGGCCGATGGCGAACTCGGGTTGCTTGACATAAAAAAACGGCGGGTTGTCGGCATGCGCGATGACGAAAGCGCCTTGCAAAATCGCCGGGTCGACCATCGACAGGTTTTGCCAAAACGGGGCATGGATGATTTGGGCTCCAGCGGCCGAAGTTTCGACCACCAGTCCTTTGAGGGACGCGCGAATCTGGCGCAAATCCTCATCAAGGGCCCAACCCTTGCCGTCTCCAGGTGTGAAGTGGACTCTAAGCGGCATCGACAACTAGGTTCTGGATCAAATCAAAATAACACGCGCACATGCGGGTTCCGGAGGGCGGAGACGCCAAAAGCGCGGCCTTGAATTCGGAAAGGCGATTTGAAAATTCGCGGACCGAGCTGGCCAGGTCGTCTCCGATTTCCAAGCCATAGAGCCGACCCTGCCCGACCGTGCCGCCCGAGTCCTTGTGGTAGAGCAGGGGCAATCCGCACTGCAGGCCCTCCGCCACATGCATCGCCCCTGGCTCGAATCGCGAGGCACTCACATAGGCATCGCAGGAACGGAGCAACTCCGCGAGCTTGGCTCCGCTCGACGGGGGAAATGTTCTCGCGTTTTTCCACTCGATTTCGGCCGGCCAGCGGCCAACCACCCAAAGCTCGCACAGGCCGCGAAGCGGTCCGCCGATCAATCGGTCGATCTCCTGATAAACATCGAAGCCCTTGTTCCAATTATCCGACCAATGGTGGGTCACCAAGCGAAGCGGTTCGCCATCGCGCCGTTTACGCCCCCCGATGGGATGGAAAAATCTGCTGTCGGCTCCGGGAATGATCACCGAGTGGGCGCGGCGGCCATCGAACCATTTTTTCGCGTGATGGTCCCGCAGCCATTCCGAAACAAACACCGTGTGATCGGCGACCTGATTGCTTCGCTCAAGAAGCGCATCCATCTCGGAGGTTTCCTTGCGAATGTCATTGTCATTGATGCGGTGGACACATCGCACGCGCGGGTATGCCTTTTTGTGGCGAGCCACATCCTCCGCGCCGAATGCGGTGTCATTGCTCAGTCCCGTATGGGTCAGCACGATCGCATCCACCGGTCTTCCGAGATCGAAACGGACTTCCCATCCATTGTATTCGAACCAGCGCGTGAGTTGGGAAGTCCACTGGTTCGCGCCACCCCATGAGCCCTTGCGCGGCTTGAGATTGATCGCCACGGTTGCGACGGACTTGTTTTTGAAATTCAACATCCGGATCCTCCGAAAAACGGACGGGCATCGACTGTCACCCTCTCGCCGCGCGCGTAGCGTTCCTGTTTCCACAGCGACTTCTCCGGCCGCCCCGCGATGCGGCGAACGCTGCGGCGAATCCAATTCGTCAAACCGCCCCGGTAGGTTTCCATGATGTTTTCCCGCGAATCGACGCCGGCATCCAAGCCGCTTCGCTTCATGAAGCAAGTGTGCAGGCAACGCAAAGGAGCCTGCTCCCACGAGAATTCGTTTTCCAAGCGCCTCTTGTCGTTCTCGGAATACCCTCGCCGAAAAACGGGATTCCCTCCATGCAATCGCTCCGGCGTGTCGCCATCCCACGAATCGATCGCCGAGAAGTTGTAGAATTTGGTGATGCTTCGACTCGGCGGCGCCAGCCACCCGGTGGCCATGTCCTGGCTGATTTCCTCGCAGTGGAGGACATTCCCGAGAACCATCCAGTGGCTCTGAAAATCGCCACGCGTGACC
>CAWUMN010000228.1:0-2449 GCA_963923595.1 uncultured bacterium | reverse complement strand
GGCATGCTTGGCGGCGTGAGGAATCGACAGAGGCGGTCCCAAGCGATTCGGAAAAACGGGCGGTGAATGACCTCGGCGCGCTGGCGGACTTGGAACTCGGCGAGGAAATTTTCGAAGTATTCCGGCGGGGGTTGCTCGTAGCGTTTCAGGCGAAGAAGTTTGGAGATGTCGTTGTTATCCATGTCTGGACTCATTGTTTGATAAACTCTTGGAGGTGGTTTTGCAACTGCTTGTGTGCATAAAACAAACGAGATCTCACCGTGCCTTCTGAGATTTTCAGGATTTTCGCGATTTCCGCGTGGGGCATTCCCTGAATATCGAACATCGTGACGACGGCTCTGTGTTCATGGGACAGCTTCAACATGGATTCGTTCAGTTTTTTTTGCAGTTCCCCGAGATTTGCGGAGTGGCTGGGGTCGCCGTTGCTGGTGGCCGCAATGAAGTCGGGATCGTTGAGGATGCCGTTGTCGACATCGTCCAAGCTCATGGTTTTTCGCCGATTGCGCTTTTTCAGGAAATTGATCGTCATGTTCACGGCGATCGTGTGCATCCAGGTGTAGAAGCTGGATTTTCCCTGGAATCCTCGGATCGAGCGGTAGGCCTTGGCGAAGACCTCCTGCAGGAGGTCGTTCGTGTCCTCGTGGCTGGCGGTCATGTTGTAGATCAAGCCGTAGAGCCTCGGGCTGAAGCGGACAACCAGTTCGTCAAACGCGCGTGCGTCGCCCGCTTGGGTGCGTTCCACGAGGTGATTGTCGGACGGGTCGGGCGTTTCCATGACGGCGAGGGAAGGAGGTTTGTATCAAACCCCGAGGCCGTTTGCGGAGAAAAATCGTGCCGGGCGGCGGAGCTAAATTTCGGGAAGCGCGTGGAGGAGGAGTTCGACCATCTGGCCCGCGGCCTGGCGGCCGACGGCGGTAACATCCTCGTGGGCGAGTTCCGCGCTGGAGAGGCCTGCGCCCCAGTTTGTGAGGCAGGAAAATCCCGCCACCTCGATCCCGAGGAATCGCGCTTTCGTGGCTTCGTGGACGGTGGACATGCCAACCGCATCGGCGCCGATTTTTTGAGCCATGCGAATCTCGGCGGGCGTCTCGAACTGCGGCCCCTGCATGGCGACATACACGCCCTCGTGGAGATTCACGCCAAGAGCTTTTGCAGAGCGGCGGAAAATTTCGCGGATGCGCGGGCTGTAGACATGCGTCATGTCGATGAAGTTCGGCCCGCCGCGCAGGGGGCTGTGGCCGGTGAGGTTGATGTGGTCAGAGATCGTCATCCAGGTGCCCGGCTCGAACGATCGGTTCAGCGTGCCGGCGGCGTTTGTGAGGAGGAGTTTTTTGATCCCCGCCGCATGCAGGAGATCCACATGCCGAACGACCTCCTCGGCGCTCCAGCCTTCGTAAAGATGCACACGCCCCTGCGCCACCAGCAGAGGTTTTCCGCCGAGTTCGGTGACGAGAAAACGCCCGGCGTGCCCGGGAACTCGGGAGGTCGGGAGGCTGGGGATTTGGTCGTAACTGCAAACGAAATGCTGCGGGAGGCTCTCGGCGAAAGGCCCCAGCCCCGAGCCAAGCACGATTGCTGTCTCGGCACCGCATTCGAGAATTTCAGGAGGGATTTTCATGACCGATCAGCGTCGGCGCAAAACGCCCGGAAGCCAAGTCCAGACGATTTGGGTCGAAACGGCATAGTTCCAAACAGCGCCGACCAACGCTCCGGCCGCTCCCGCAAACCACCAGGGGATGCTTTTTTCGAAGAGGTATTCGGCGGATTGGACATTCACCACCGCGCCGATCCCGCAAATGACCATGTAGGCCAGCAGCCCCGGCACAAGCAGGCCGCCCTTCAGGCGCTGCTGGCGGAAGGTGATCGAGTTGTTCACCAAAAAATTCGACACCATCGCGATGAGCGTCGCGGCGATTTGGGCGGTGACGAAGGGGAGCTCCACCAAGCGGTGCAGCGCCCCAAGGACCGCCAAGTGGAGAAGCAACCCGCTCAAGCCGGCCAGCACATAAAGAACGAAACGCACCGGCACGAAACGGCCGAAGATTTTATCCGCGAGCAGGTAGAGGTATTCGAAGGCGACGACGATATCGAGTTTGCTCTCGCCGTGCTGGCGGGTTCGGAATTCGTAGGGAAACTCCTGCACGCGCAGTGGCCGCCCGGCGGAGAGCACGATATCGAGCAGAATCTTGAACCCCTTTCCGGTCATCCGGCGCACCGTTTCCTCGAAAAGCTCCCGGCGAATCACAAAAAAACCGCTCATTGGATCGGTGAGTTCCGTCTTGCGAATCAAAGAGCCGAGGCGCGTGGCAAAACGGCTCACGAACACGCGGGACTTCGACCACTCGCCCGTCCCCCCGCCGCGCCCTGTGTAGCGACTCCCTACGGCGAGTTCGAGTTGCGGGTCCTCCTCAAACGCCCGAAGCATCGCGGGAAGAATCGTCTCATCGTG
>CAWUMN010000227.1:0-2482 GCA_963923595.1 uncultured bacterium | reverse complement strand
CTCGGAAACCTCGAGATCGCTCAGGATGAAAATCTCCTCGGCCTCGGCTTGCACGGAGGCGAGGGACTTCAATTCCTCGGGCGTCGCGCCGAGCTTCACCTTCGCCTCGAGGGCGCTGCCGATCTCGCCGGCTTTCTGGGGTTTCTCGACCGCTTGCGAAATACGGCCGCGGATTTGAAGAAGCGCATCCATCTGCGCGATGGCGTCGGTGTTTTGCCAGGCCGGATCGGGTTTCGGAAAATCCTGCGCGTGGACCGAGCTTCCGGGCTGGAAGTGGCCCCAGGCCTCCTCGGAGGTGTAGGCGAGGATCGGCGCGAGCAGGCGCACGAGCGTGTCGAAAACGCGGTGCATGGCGAACTGCGTGGCCCGGCGGCGCGGGGAGGATTTGGCGTCGCAGTAGAGGCGGTCCTTCGTGATGTCCACATACAGGCTGCTGAGATCGACGGCGCAGAATTGGTTGATCGTGTGGTGGACGCGGTGGAACTCGAGCTTCTCGTAGGCGTCGAGGCAGGTGGCGACGACCTCCTGCAGGCGCGCGAGGATCCAGCGGTCGACAAAGGTCAGCGACTCGGGCGCGGGCGGGTTCGCGGCGTCATAGTCGTGGAGGTTCGCGAGCAGGATGCGGAGCGTGTTGCGGACGCGGCGGTAGGCATCCGAGAGGCGCGTGAAGATTTCCTCGGAGAACGGCACATCGTCGGTGAAGTTCACGCTGCTGACCCACAGGCGGAGCAGGTCCGCGCCGTATTTGTTCACATAATGGTCGGCGTCGGTGGGCTTCTGGTAGCCTCCGGCGGCGGACTTCGAGATTTTCTTCCGCGTGTCGACATCCATCACAAAACCGTGGGTGAGCACGGTGCGGTAGGGGGCCTTGCCGTTGAGGGCGACGGAGGTCATGAGCGAACTCTGGAACCAGCCGCGGTGCTGGTCGGTCGCCTCGAGATACAGGTCGGCGGGGAAGGCGAGTTCGGGCCGCTGGCGGAGGACGGTTTCGTGGCTGAGGCCGGAGTCGATCCAGACATCGAGCGTGTCGTTTCGGCGCGAGGTGCCGGCGGGGAGGCCGACGAGATCGGCCCACGCGGCGTCGTCGAGTTCGAACCACGAGTTCGTTCCTTTTTCTGAAAACACGGCCGCGACCTTGTTGATCACGGCGGGGTCGAGGATCGGTTCGCCGCTTTCGTTGTAGAAAACCGGGAGCGGCACGCCCCAGGTGCGCTGGCGCGAAATGCACCAGTCGGGGCGGGATTCCACCGTGCCGCGAATGCGGTTGCGCCCCCAGTGCGGAATCCATTGCGTGGCGTCGATCTCGTTCAACGCGGTCCCGCGCAGCCCGTCGATTCGGATGAAAAATTGCTCCACCGCACGGAAGAGGATCGGCGTTTTGGAGCGCCAGCAATGCGGGTAGTCGTGGAGGTAGTCGGACCGGCCGAGCAATGCGGCGCGTTCGGCGAGGATGCGGAGAACTTCCTTGTTGCCCTGCTCCAGGACATGCAGGCCGACGAGTTCCGGGATGCCGCATTCGGCGGTGAATTTTCCGTAGTCATCGACCGGCGAAAGGACATCGAGCCCGTTCGCCTGGCCCGCGAGGTAGTCGTCCGCGCCATGGCCGGGGGCGATGTGAACCTGCCCGGTGCCTTTTTCCATCGTGACAAAATCGGCGGTGATGACCGGAACCTCGCGGTCGAGGAGCGGATGGCGGGCCTTCGAGCCGGCGAGTTCGGCGCCGGTGAATTCGCGGCCGCCGGGAGCCGCCGACGATTTGGTTTCCGCGAGGAACGCCTCCCAGAGCGCGTTGGCGATGACGAGCGATTTGGTCGAGCCATCGGCGAGCGTGACCTCGCGCAGGGTGTATTTTTCCTGCGGGTGGACGGCGATTGCGAGGTTCGCAGGGAGCGTCCAGGGCGTGGTCGTCCAAATGACAAACGACGCATCGCCGATCGGTCCGCTGGCGGCGGCGAAAGCGACATGGATGGCGGGGTCGGTGCGCTCGGCGTATTCGACCTCGGCCTCGGCGAGCGCGGTGTGCGCTCCGGTGCTCCAGAGAACGGGCTTTTTCTTGCGATAGACGAGGCCTTTTTCCACGAACTTCGCGAAGGCGCGGATCATTCCGGCCTCGTAAGCGGGATCGAGCGTGAGGTAGGGATTTTCCCAATCGCCGAGAACGCCGAGGCGTTTGAATTGGCGGCGCTGGATGTCGATGAACTTGCGGGCGTATTCCTCCGAGCGGCGGCGGACCTCGGCGGGCGCGAGGCCGGCGGAGGATTTGACCACGCGGAACTCGATCGGGAGGCCGTGGCAGTCCCAGCCAGGCACGAACGGCGCGCGGAAGCCGGCCATCGTTTTGGATTTCACCACGAAGTCCTTGAGAATCTTGTTCAGCGCCGTGCCCATGTGGACATCGCCGTTGGCGAAGGGCGGTCCGTCGTGGAGCAGGTAGAGCGGCGCGTCCTTCCGGCGTTCCTGGATTTTCGCGTAAAGGCCGCCG
>CAWUMN010000226.1:0-2483 GCA_963923595.1 uncultured bacterium | reverse complement strand
GCAGCGTCAGATGTGTATAAGAGACAGGCCCCAACCCCTCGCCAACTAAAACCCAAAACTACACACACCTACCGCCGCTGCGTTGCCCGACCCCATGATACCTGCCCACAACCTGGAGATGAAAATCTTCACCGGCAACGCCCACCCGGCGCTGGCCCGTGAAATTTGCGATTACCTCGGAGTCCCGCTCGGCGACGCCACGGTCAGTTCCTTTCCCGACGGCGAAAGCTTCGTCAAAATCAATGACAACATCCGCGGCCGCGATGTCTTTATCATCCAGCCGACCTGCCCGCCCACGAACCACAATTTGATGGAAATGCTGATCATGGTGGATGCCGCCCGCCGCGCCAGCGCCGCCCGAATCACCACCGTGATTCCGTTTTTCGGCTATGCCCGACAAGACCGAAAGGACCAGCCCCGCGTGCCTATCACGGCGAAACTCGTCGCGAACCTCCTCGTTGCATCGGGCGTCCATCGCGTGCTCACCATGGATCTCCACGCGCAGCAGCTCCAAGGCTTTTTCGACATCCCTGTGGATCACCTCCATGCCCTGCCGGTGATGGTGGATTACATTCGCAAACTTAAGATCGAAAACTTGATAGTCGTTTCGCCCGATGTCGGCGGCGTGAAGATGGCTTCGGCCTACGCCACCGCGCTCGGGACCCGCATGGCGATCGTCGTGAAGCAGCGCAAGAGCGCCACCGAGACCGAGGCCTCGCACATCATCGGCGATGTCGCCGGAAAAAATATTCTTATCGTCGACGACCTCACCGAGACCGCCGGCACGATCACCAGCGCCGCCCGAATGCTCCGCCAGCATGGCGCGCTTGATATTTATGCTGGCATTTCCCATTCGGTGCTGACAGATTTGGCGGTCGAGCGTTTGAAGGACTCCGATCTCAAGGAGTTGATTTCGACAAACAGCGTTCCGTCACGCCTCGCGCCCGGCAGCAAAATCACGGCACTTTCCGTCGCCGGTCTGCTCGGCGAGGGAATTCGGCGCATCCACGACGACGAGTCCGTCAGTTCGCTCTTCGAAGTCAAAAAACCAAAGTAATCCACATCATGGCCAAGCAAGTTAAACTCTCCGCGCGTCCCCGCACCGAAAGCGGTCGCAATTCCGTCAAACGCGTCCGCGCCCGCGGTTCCGTTCCTGCCGTTATCTACGGCAACAAATTCACACCCGCGAACCTCGAGGTCTCCCACCGCGATATCGAAGCGCTCCTCTCCCACGCCGTCGGCGAAAACATCCTCGTCGAGCTCGAAATCCAAGACGGCTCCAAAAAAACCAGCCAGCTTTCCCTAATCCAGGAAGTCCAGCACCACCCCGTTGGCCGCGACATCCTGCATGTCGATTTCCAAGCCGTCTCGATGACCGAGGAAATCTCCGCCAGCGTGACTGTCGAGGCCACTGGTGAGGCCGATGGCGTCAAAAACTTCGGCGGTCTTCTCGAGCAGAGCATCCGCTCGCTCTCCGTCCGCTGCCTTCCCCAAAACCTCCCCGAGGTCATCACCGTGGATGTTTCCGCCCTCAAGATCGGGGAGTCCATCCATGTCCGCGACATCCAGCTTCCTGCCGGAGTCACGATCGAGGACAACGAGGAGTTGACCGTCTTTATCGTGGCGGAACCCTCCGTCGCGACCGAGGCTCCCGCTACCGCTGGAGAAGCCGCCTCTCCGGAAGTCATCAAGGAGAAAAAGGCCGAGGGCTCCGAGGAGAAGAAATAACTCCCCGTCCCGTGGAGAACCCCGCCGCATTCCGGCTCGTGGCTTGCCTCGGCAATCCCGGCCCACAATACCGGAACACGCGCCACAATATCGGCTTCCTAGTCGCCGACGAGCTGGCCCGCCGCTCCGTGGCGAATTTCTCCTTCGAGTCCCAGTGGAATTCAGAAACCGCCAAAGTCGGCGGCCGCACCCTCATGAAGCCTCAAACCTTCATGAACCTCAGCGGCGAAGCTGTCGGCGATTTCGCCAAGTATTACAAAATCTCTGGCGAGCAAGTCATGGTCGTCCTCGATGACACCTCCCTTCCGCTTGGGATGATCCGCCTCCGCAAATCAGGAACAGCCGGCGGCCACAATGGCCTCGACTCCGTTCTCGTCCACCTCGGCACCGAGAAGGTCCCGCGCCTCCGCGTGGGGATCGGTCGCCCCGGCGACACGGCCCTCCACGACCATGTCCTCGGGCAGTTCGAGCCGGACGAAATGCCTGCCGTTGCGGAATCCGTCTCCCGCGCCTCCGACGCGTTCGAATACGCGAACGCCCACGGCATGGACGCGGCTATGAATCAATTCAACCAAAGAAACCAGGAACCATGAACCGATACGAAGCACTCCTCGCCCTCAACACGCGCGGAAAAGAAGAAACCGTCAAAGAAACCATCGAGCGCCTCGAAAAAACCATCAAGGCCGCCGGAGCCAACATCGAGCAAGTCCAGCGCCTCGAGAAACGCGAACTCTCCTACGAGACCCGCCACCTCA
>CAWUMN010000225.1:0-2486 GCA_963923595.1 uncultured bacterium | reverse complement strand
GGAACGGGGGGTAGTCCGGGCTGGAGGAATGTGGTCCGTGTGGCATGGAAAGCAGGCGCGGTGAAGTTCCCACCCGCCCATGGGTTCCTCAAGGAGGAAAGTTGTGAATAAGTTGGGAAAAAATTGCGCTCCCGCCTTGGGTTTTTCACATCGGCTTTGTGAATGGAGGCGAAAAAGGTTAACGAATTCCCCCATGACGCTGAGTGAAATCACACGAACGCTGACGGAGTTGCAAACGGCGCCGACCCGAAGCCTCGGGCAGAACTTTCTCCACGACCAAAATCTCGCGCGCGGCATCGTCTCGTTGCTCGATATCCAACCCGGAGATCACATCGTGGAAATCGGCCCCGGACTTGGCGCGCTTACCGAGTTTTTGGTGCGCCCCGACACGCGACTCACACTCATCGAAAAAGACTCGCGACTTGTGCCGCATCTTCGCCGGAAATTCGAAAGTGGAACAACCCGCGTGTTCCACATCGACGCGCTGGATTTCGACCTTCGCGAATTGTGGGGTGCGGGGCCGGTGAAGATCGTCGGCAACCTGCCGTATTACATTTCCACTCCGCTTATCGCGAAATACTCATCCGCCCTTTCACCCGCTGCCAGACTGGTTCTAACGCTGCAGCTCGAACTCGCGCAACGCCTCGGCGCGGCACCCGACACGAGCGACTACGGAGCGATGACGCTCTGCACGGGACGGCGTTGGGACATCCGGTTCGAACGCAAACTTCCCGCCTCCGTTTTTCATCCGCGGCCTAAAGTGGACTCCGCCGTGATCTCGATGCGGCGCAAGCCTCGCGATATGGTTCGCCCACTCGACGACGCGGTCTTTGAATCCATCGTGCGACGGGGTTTTTCCGAGCGTCGAAAACAACTGCGGAATCTGCTGCCGGAATTCAAAAACGACTGGCAAAAAATCGCCAGTGCGTTGGGCGTCCCCCCCACCGTCCGCGCCGAGCAACTCACACCCGCACAATGGGAGTCGTTGGCCTTCACCGCCTCGCCGAAAACCGCCCAACACGGGGCCGAACGCTTCGATGTGGTGGACGAAAATGACCAAGTCGTGCGCTCGGAGTTCCGCGATGTCATCCATGTGAATAACCTATGGCACCGCGCGGCCCACATGCTCCTTTTCAACTCCGCAGGCGAGCTTTACCTCCAAAAACGCTCGATCTGGAAGGACCGCAACCCCGCGCGCTGGGACTCCTCCGCCGCCGGCCATGTCGATGCCGGGGAGGATTACCTCACCGCCGCGCAGCGCGAACTCCACGAGGAATTGGGCATCGAGGCCCCCGAGCTGACCTCCATTGGACGATTAAATCCTTCGGAGGAAACTGGTTGGGAATTTATTGAGATTTACACCGGCCGACATGAGGGGCCATTCCACCCTGCGGCGCTGGAGGTCGAGACGGGGGCGTTTTTCACACTCGAAAAAATCCGTGCCTGGGCGGCGGCGAGCCCAGGGGACTTCAGTCCGGTGTTTTTGCAGGTGCTCCCGCTTTTGAAAAACTAACCCGGGAAGTGGTTGAGGGCTGCGGTGGACTTCCAGCGGTGCCGCTGCCCGATGGCGCGGGTGATGTAGGCTTTCGAGTCGGCCACGGCTTGGGAGAGCGATTTGCCATGGGCGAGGCCGGAGGCGATGGCGGCCGAGAGGGTGCAGCCGGTGCCGTGCGTTTCGGCATTTTTTCGAAAGGGAGCGCGAAAGGTTTCAAACCCGCTGGCCGTCGCCAGAATGTCGGTAGCGGTCGAAGTTTTCAAATGGCCGCCTTTCAGCAAAAACGCGCACCCATGGCGCTCGACCAACGCCGCGCCTGCTTGCTGGATTTCGGCGAGCTCGCGGCAGGGCATGCCGGAGAGGATGCGAAGCTCGTCGAGGTTGGGCGTGACGAGTGTGGCGAGAGGAAAAAGCAAGCGCCGGTAGGCCTCGATGGCGGAAGGCTTGAGCAGCGGATCGCCGCTGGAGGCGACCATCACAGGGTCGATGACCAAGGGAATGCGGCGGCGGGTTTTGCCCAAAACCTCGGCCACCGCTCGAATGATCGGGGTCGAATAAAGCATGCCCGTTTTCACCGCCGCGACGGGGAACGCCTCAAGACTCATGCGGATTTGCTCAGCCACAACCTCGGGGCGGATGGCTTGGATGGCGGTGACGCGGCCGGGAACCTCCGCCACTACGCAAGTCACAGCCGTCTGCCCATAGGCCCCAAACGCGGAAATGGTTTTGAGATCGGCCTGGATTCCCGCGCCGCAGGAATTGTCCGAACCGGCGATCGTAAGGACAACGGGAGGTGTTCGCCCCACCTTGGGGAAGCTTGATTTCATCGGCGGGAATCCATAGTTCTTCACGGCTCAAATTTTAACGCTTTTTTTATGATTCAAATTCTCCGGAAAAACCAGCGCGGCCTGATGCTTCTCGTCGCCTTCATCACAATTGTGGCGTTTATTTTTCTCTACAACACCCGACAGCTGGATGAATTGGCAACCGT
>CAWUMN010000224.1:0-2494 GCA_963923595.1 uncultured bacterium | reverse complement strand
AGCGAGAGGCTCACGATGTTCGAGGTGAAATCCGGGTCGCCGAAATTCACATTGTAGAAGGCGCTGGCATTCCACGAGCGGCCGATGCGGAGGCCGACTCCCGCGCCGGCGAAGATGCTGTCGCGGATGGGGTTCCCGGTGTCGAAGCCGAACGCCGCGCCGGCTCCGCCATCCAGGGCCGAGTCGATCGTGCGGGGGTTGTCGAGGAATTCGTGGAGCCACAACATCCGGATCTCGGGGACGAGCGTGAGGTTTTGGGTGAGGCTCCAGGAGTAGGCGATGCGGCCGCCGAGGGTGGTGCGGAGGCTGTTGGCATCCTGCTGGCGGAGGGCAAGATCGAGGCTGTCCGCCCCGCTCTCGGTGAATCCTCCCACGCCGGCGTAGGTGTATTGCGCGCCGAGGATCGGGCCGGCGGTGAAGCCGCCGAGTTGGTAATCCTTGCCGAGATTCAGCGCGGCGGTGAATTGGCCGCTGCCGGGCTGGGCGCGCGCCGTGCGGTCGATGGACCCAAACTCGATCGGGCGCCGGGTTTGGTAGCCTGTGTAGCCGCCGCCGACGATGGCATCCGCGTAGTAGCCATCGTGCGAGAAGGCCGCGTAGCCGCCGAAGAGGGCGCTGTTGCCGCGCATCGAGCCGCCACCGGTGAATTTGGAGTCGTTGTATTGGTAGCCCGCGTAGAGGCCGGTCGAAAGATTTCCGCTCCAGCGGTGGTCGGCCCCGGTGAGGAATCCGCCGGCGTCGTTGCGCGAGTCGGGGATATCGGCGAGGCCGGAGGTTTTCGAGAATGAGCCGGAGCCGAGAACCCACGCGCTCCAGTTCGTGGGCAGCGAGTTGGAGAGCCCAAAGTCCCCGACTGGCGTGCCATCAAGGTCGTTGCGCAGGGGTTGCTCGGGCATGCCGAGGGTTTGGAAACCGGCAGCGCCGAGTCGCAGCGAGCCAAGGCGCTGCTGGAGAAGCTGGGCCTGGACAAATGCCTGCTCGATCCCGAGCTCGGCGAGGTTTTGGTAAAAACCGGGGAGGATTTGCTCGAAGGCGGAGGCGTATTGCCCCTCGGTCAATTCGTCCAAGGCGGTGCTGACCTCCATGCGGTCGCCGCTGGTGGCGGAAATGTAGGAGTCGAGCGCCTTTGCCACGCTGCGCTGGTTCGGCGTGGTCGCGACCTGCGTGTAGCTGGTCGGCGCGATGAGCAGCGTGCCGGTGGTGCCGTCTGTGAGGAACCGCCCGCGAAGTCCGGCCGGGGCGTTGATGGTGTCGAACGCCCCGGAAATGCTCCCGGCGCTGAGGAAGGCGAACTTTTCACCGTAGGCGAGCTGGTTTCCGCCGAGCGGGATGATGTTCAAAGCGCCAGCCAGCGAGGCCTGGCCGCTGACCACGAGCCGGTCGAAGCTGGAGGGGCTGGCGATCTCGATATCGAGCGAGCCGGTGGCGTTCTGCTGGTAGTTTCCAATGATCGTGAGCGTGCCGACGGAGTTTCCCGGAGCGACCGCGCCGCGGTTGAGGACATTTCCCTGGATTCTGCCGATGCCGCCGAGCACCGCGCCGGACCAAACGGTGAGATCCGCGAGCGTCGTCAGGCCGTTGATCGAGAGGCGGCCCTGCTGGACTTGGATGTTTCCGCCCAGCGACAGGTCGTTCCAAAAATACAGCGAGCCGGGGCCGGTTTTGACGAGAGAGCCCGCGCCGGAAACCGGGCCGTTCAGGACAAGGTTGCCGGGGGATGTCTGGAAGGTGTGCGAGGAGGGGAGGTCAAGGGCGAGGTCGAGGGTTTGGGTGGAGGAGGAGTTGTTGGTGACATTGCCGCCGAGGGTGAGGGGAATGGAGGCATCGTAGCCCGAGGAACCGGGGTTCGCGTTGAGGGTGTAGGAACCGGTTCCAGGGCTGAAGGTGAGCGAGCCGAGCGTGGAGAGAGTAGCCGCCGGGATGTCGTTGGTCGAAGTGCCGCCTGCGCCCGAAAAAACGATGCTGGCCCCGCTCGAAAGCGGTGGAGTGAACCCCGCGCCCCATGTTCCCGAACCTCCCGGCCAGTCGGGATTGCTGACGGCGTAGCCGAGTTTCAGGAAGCCGGCGGAGTTCGAGAGCGCCCAAGTGCCGGTCGGTGCCGCTCCGGTGAACCCGGTGAGATCGACGGCGAACGCATTCGCATCGAACCCCGTTACCGCGCCCCAATCGATGATGTTCCAAGAATAGGAGGTGGAGGGATCCCAGCCCGTGGGATTGCCGAGGACGAAGATCGTGAACTTGCTGGCGGGTGTCGCGGTAATGGTGGCATTGCCCGAACCGCCGCCCGCGCGGATCAAATCCCAATCGCTCCCCGGCGTGCCGGAAACATTCGTGATCTCCCAGTTGTAACCGCCCCCGCCCTGCAAGGTGAGGTCGCCCGTGTCGAGAATCCCCGGCGAATTCCCCGGCGCGATCCGTCCCCCGGAGGCAACGATCGTGTTTCCAACTGTGCCCGATCCGGAAAGCGTCCCGCCACTGGCGATCGACACAACGC
>CAWUMN010000223.1:0-2500 GCA_963923595.1 uncultured bacterium | reverse complement strand
CATCATTTGAAAAAGTGACACGATGGTGGTTGCCGAATGGACGCCCAGTGGCTAGGAGGCGGGCAGTCTTTCGCACCCATGATTCCCATTACCATCGAGGGTCTGCACAAAAAATTCGGCGAAGTCACCGCACTTGCCGGCATCACGCTCCGCATCGAAAAGGGCGAATTGTTTTTCCTGCTGGGGCCGAGCGGTTGCGGCAAGACGACCCTGCTCCGCCACATCGCGGGATTTTACATGCCGGACTCGGGAAAAATTCTGTTCGGTGACGATGATGTGACGCATGTCCCTCCGCACAAGCGTAACACGGGAATGATGTTTCAGAGCTACGCGCTGTGGCCGCACATGACTGTCGCGAAAAATGTGGCATTCGGCCTCGAGGAGCGGCGGGTGCCTGCGTCGGAGGTGAAAAAACAAGTCGCGGCCGCGTTGGACTCGGTGCAAATGCAGAAATACGCCGATCGCAAGATCGCCCAACTCTCCGGCGGTCAGCAACAGCGTGTGGCGCTGGCGCGCGCGCTGGTGATCCGCCCGCGATGCCTCTTGCTCGACGAGCCGCTCTCGAACCTCGACGCCAAGCTCCGCCTCGAGATGCGCAACGAAATCCGCCGCGTTTGCAAAGACTCAGGCCTCACGGCGATTTATGTGACGCACGATCAGAAGGAGGCGCTCTCGATCTCCGACCGCATGGCGATTCTCGACGGCGGCCGCATCGCGCAGGTCGGAACGCCAGAGCAGGTCTACCGGCGTCCGCTCTCGCCCGTCGTGGCGGATTTCATCGGTGAGACGAATTTCATCAAAGGCAAAGTCCGCTCGCGCGAGGACTCGAAGGGTATTGTGGAAACGGAGTCCGGCGTGTTCGAGGGTGTCTTTGCCGATCTGGATTGGAAACCTGAAGCTGGCACGGAGGCGGTGATTTCTGTGAGGCCCGAGAGTTGGATCCTCTCTGGGAGCCGCGCCCCTGCGAACTCGATCGAGGGCGAGGTGCAAGACTCCACCTACCTCGGCGAACTCGCCCAATATCGATTCCGCGCCGGAGGGGTCGAACTCAAGATCGTCGAAATGAACCCCCACCTCTCGGCGCGGGCGAGGGGACACCGGCTTTTCGCCACGGCGAACCGGGACGATGTCGTGGTGTTGAAACCCTGAGCGATGACAACTAAGGACGGCCCCATCAGCCTCCGGATTCTCACCGTGGTGGCGGCGCTGTTTTTGATCGTCGCCGTGCCGTTCTTGCTGAAGCCGAAAGAGGATTTGCTGGCGCGGGCCGACGAGACGCTCGTGATCATCTCGCCGCACAACGAAGCCGTGCGGCATGAATTCACAGTGGCCTTCATGCGGCATTACAAAGAGAAGACCGGCCGCTCGATCCGTCTCGACTGGCGCACGCCGGGAGGCACCAGTGAGATCGCGCGGTTCCTAGCAGGCGAGTATTTGGCGGCGTTCGAGAATGTCTGGGAAAAAAGCGGCCGCCGCTGGGACTCGGAGGTGGCGTCGGCCTTCGACAGCGCGAAAGTGGTCCTGCCCGCCGACCCCGCCAAAGACTCGCCGGAGCAGGCGGCGCGGAGGTTTTTCCTCGAGTCTAAAACCGGCATCGGGATCGATGTGTTTTTCGGGGGTGGCGCGTATGACTTCGAAATCCAAAGCGCGGCCGGGCGGTTGGTTCCCTCCGAGGTTATTCGCAATCACCCCGATTGGTTCCGCGAGGATTCGATCCCGCAGTCGGTCTCCGGCGAGGCGTTCTACGACGCCGACGCGCGCTGGATCGGGGCCTGCCTCTCGTCGTTCGGCATCTGCTATAACTCGGACTCGCTCCGCCGGCTTGGCGTGGAGAAGTTGCCGGCGAGTTGGGAGGATTTGACCAATCCGGTTTTCTACAAGCAGGTCGCACTTGCCGATCCGACCAAGAGCGGTTCGGCGGCCAAGGCCTTCGAAATGGTGATCCAGCAACAAATGCAGGAACTCGTTGAAGGCGCGGGGAGCGAGGGCGACGAGATTTTGGCGCGCGGCTGGACGCGTGGCCTGCAAATCATCCAGGCCGCTTCGGCGAACGCGCGGTATTTCACCGACGCCGCCTCGAAAATCCCGCTCGATGTCTCGCTTGGCGACGCCGCGATCGGGATGTGCATTGATTTCTACGGGCGCTTCCAGAGCGAGTCGGTGCAGGTGGGCGACAAATCCTCGCGTCTCCAATACTTCACCCCCGCCGGCGGATCCTCGGTGGGCGTCGATCCGATTGGCCTCCTGCGCGGTGCCCCGAATCGCGCGGCGGCCGAAGAGTTCCTCGCGTTTGTGCTTTCGCTCGAAGGTCAAAAACTCTGGAACTTCAAGGTCGGCACTCCGGGCGGACCCGAGAAATATGCCCTCCGCCGTCTGCCGATCCGCAAGGAACTCTACGCGCCGCAATTTGCCGCCTATCGCTCCGACCCCGAGGTGCTGCCCTATGAGGAGGCAAAACTTTTCACCTATCACCCGAAGTGGACCGCGCCGTTGTTCCGTG
>CAWUMN010000222.1:0-2501 GCA_963923595.1 uncultured bacterium | reverse complement strand
TCGATCCGCCGGTTCCCACCGCCGCGACGAGTATGTCGACCTTGCCATCGGTGTCGGCCCAGATTTCCTCGGCCGTGGTTTTCGAGTGGATGGCGGGGTTTGCGGGGTTGTTGAACTGCTGGGGCATCCAGGCGCCCGGGGTTTCTTGCAAAAGCTGGTCGGCCTTGGCGATCGCGCCGCGCATTCCCTCCGCGCCGGGCGTGAGAACCAAGTCGGCGCCAAGCAGGGCGAGCAAAGTGCGGCGTTCGAGGCTCATGGTGTCGGGCATCGTGAGGATGACCTTATAGCCTTTCGCGGCGGCGACAAAAGCGAGGCCGATGCCGGTGTTTCCGCTGGTGGGCTCGATGATGACGCCGCCGGGCTTGAGGATGCCGCGTTGCTCGGCGTCCTCGATCATGGCCATGCCGATGCGGTCCTTCACGCTGCCTAGCGGGTTGAAAAACTCGCACTTGAGAGCAATGGTCGCGGAGAGTCCGGCGGTGACGCGGTTGAGTTTGACGAGCGGGGTGCGCCCAACGGTTTCGACGATGTTGTTGTAAATCTTGCCCATAGTTTTTGATGGAGGACCCGAATTTCTACACAATCGTCCAAGGCTCGGTGAAGCCCGAAAATCCTAGCCGGTGGTGCGCAGGCCGCTGGCGATTGCGTTGATGCCGAGAAGCACTCTGGGAAGCAGGCGATCCTTGTCCGGCGATTGCGCCGCGCTGGCAGCGCGCCAGCGGCGCAGGAGCTCGATCTGGTGGTGGTGCAGGGTTTTCAATCCCTCGCTGCGTAGGGCGAGTGTCTTCGTCATGCGCGGGCGGCGCTCCTCCATCGAGCCGCCGAACACCTCGGCCATCATCTCGCGGGTAGAATCAAACTCTCCGAGGATGAGCGAGAGGATCGTGGACTTGGCGGAAGAATTGGTTACGAGTCCCGCGTATTCCTCGATGATCCCGCGGTCCGCGCTGGCGAGGTTCGTTTCGACATTGTTCAGCACATAGTAAAGGAAAGCGGACTTTCGGAAGTTCGCCCGGAGAGCGTCGAAGAGGGCGGGCTTTTCCTCGCGCAGGCGGCGCAGGGCTGACCCGACGCCAAACCAACCAGGGAGGTAGTGCCGACTCTGGTTCCAGCTGAAAACCCACGGGATAGCGCGGAGGTCGGCCAGAGTGCGTTCACCGGTGCGCCGGGCAGGACGCGAGCCGATCCGACTGGTCTCCAGCGCGTCGATCGGCGTGGCCTCGGAGTAGTAGGCCATGAACTCGGGATGCTGGATGAGGGCGGTGTAGGATTCTCGGCTTGCGGCTGAGAGGAACTCGCAAATTTCCGCAACGGCGCCATCCACGGCGGGCTTTTGCTTTCCAAGGGAAACCGAAGCCACACCGGCCTGCAACAATTCGAGATTGTGGACCGACGAACTGATCGTGCCGTATTTTTGGGAAATCGTTTCGCCCTGCTCGGTCATGCGCAGGTCGCCCTGCACGGAGCCGGGCGGGAGGGCGTCGAGGAATCGGTGGGTCGGCCCCGCGCCTCGACTGATCGTGCCACCGCGACCATGGAAGAAGCGGATTTTGAATCCCTCCTGGCGACCGGCGGCGGCGATGGCGTCTTGCGATTGGTGCAAGGCCCATTGGCTGGCGAAAATTCCGCAGTCCTTGTTGCTGTCGCTATAGCCGATCATCACCTGCTGGACTGGTTCGGCTCCGGCGTCGGCTTGTTGGCGGACGAGGCTGCGGCGGGTAACGGGATTTTCAAGGAACCGGCGAATGATGTCAGGACCGAGCTCCAGATCGTCGAGCGTTTCGAACAGGGGAACAACCGGCAATCCGCACACCAATCCCTCCGGTGTCCATTTTGCCAGACCCGCTTCGCGGGCGAGGAGGTAGACGGCGAGAAGGTCTGAGAGACGACGCGTCATGCTTACGATCAATGCGCCAAGCCCAGCGGGTCCGTGTTTTTCGAGATGCTGGCGGATCACTGCGTAGCACGACAAAACGGCGTCAGCTTGGGGCCCGGCAGAGACACCCCCACCGAGGAAAGGGCGTGGCGAGCGGAGTTCGTTTTCGAGGAATTCCAGTCGGCGAGTCTCTTCCCATTCCGAGAAATTGGCGGAAGGCGAACCACTGGCGGCGAGGAGTTGGTCTATCGCGAGGTCGTGGAAACGGCTGTTCTGCCGAATATCAAGAACGGCGAGGTGGAAGCCGAATGTGTCGAGCGATCTTCTCACCGGCGACACTGCGGAATCCACCAGGCGTCCCGCCCCCATCGCTTGCAACGAGGCGGCAAGCCGGGCGAGGTGGATGTCGAGTTCCGACGAGGTCCGGAAATGAATACCGCCTTCGAGCATTTTGGCGTCCTCGATTTCTCCGGTGGTAACCGGGAGCTTGGCTTGGAGATGAAGGACGAAACGGCGCCATGGCTCATCGGAGTGGCTCACGCGAAGGCCCGCATCGAGCGTGGGATTTTCGGCGGCGAAGCGATCGAGATCACCCTGAAGATCGGCAGGGAAGTCTTGGAAATTG
>CAWUMN010000221.1:0-2536 GCA_963923595.1 uncultured bacterium | reverse complement strand
CGGTCGCCGAAGCAGCCGGCGAGCTTTTTGTAGTCGCCGCTGGCGAAGGCCCCCGCAATCGCGGCGGCATTGCCCGCGGAAAGAACGGCGTCGGCGAGCGGGAGGGTTTTTGGCAGGAGGTTTCGAGCTTTTTCGGTCTCGAGTTCGTGCGCGGGGATGAGGAACACGAACGCCAAATCCTCCCCAACGACATAGCTCTGAACGGGGCCTTTTGCGGGAGCGATGCAGAATCCGCCGAAGGCTCCCGGCGCGGCGTTGTCCGGGTGACCCTCGAGTTCCGCGCAAAGTTCAAAGACCCCGTGGCGTTTCAGGGGCCGTCCGGCGAGTTCGTTGAGCCCGTGCAAAACGCCCAGCCGCACGGTGACGCTGCTGCCAAGGCCGCGCGAGCGGGGAACATCTCCCTCGACGCTCCAGTGGAACGCAAAGGGTTTCGTCTGGGTTTTCCCAAAAAACAAATCCGCCGCCTCGCGGGCCATGTCGCCGGGGGCGGGACCGCGTCCGCGAACGACGGTGGTCGTGTTATAGAGCCGCAGGGCGACGCCGAGGCTGTCAAAGCCTGGTCCCAGATTCGCCGAAGTCGCCGGCACACGCACACGCACGCTGTTCATCGGGCGGTTTTTCCAGAATTCGCCCGCGCCCGCAACGACATCTTTGGGCTTACTTCGGCAAGAAGGGCCAGAAATACGGGATCAGGAAGGTCGCGGCGACGAAGAGAAGGATGTTCAGCGGAACGCCGATGCGGACGAAGTCGGAGAATTTGTAGCCGCCCGCGCCGAAGACATAGGTGTTCGTCTGGTAGCCGATCGGCGTGGCAAAGCTCGCGCTCGCGGCGAACATCACCGCCACCAGGAAGGGCCGCGGCGAGATTCCGAGCGATTCGGCCAGCGAGATGACGATCGGCGTCAAAAGCACGGCCACGGCGTTGTTCGTAACAAATTCCGTGAGGATCGTGGCGAAGAGATAAACCGCCGCCAGCAGGATGTGCGGCCCCATGTGGCCGAATGCTTCCGCGAGATGCCCGGTGATCAACGAGATCGCGCCGGTTTCACCGAGCGCATCGCCAAGCCCAAGCATGCCGACAATCAACAAAAGGATCGACCAATCGATGCTCTCATAGGCCTCGGCCGGGTCCAGGCACCCGGTCAAAACGACCAGCACCGCCGCGATCAGCGCCAGCGACGCGATCGGCATCACCTCGAAGGACGAAAGCACGATCACCCCAGCCATGACGCCGATGGCGAGCGCGGCCTTCGAGGTGCGGAAGGGCTTGTGCGTGGATTCGTTGAGGCTGAGGAAGTCGTCCTCCTCGCGCAGACGGGCGAGGTTCGCGGCCGGACCCTCGAATAAAACCGTGTCGCCGAACTCGAGCGGGATCGTGGAGAAATGGTCGAGCAGATTGTGGCCTTGGCGGTGGAGCGCAACGGCCATCACGCCATAATTCCGGCGGAGGCCAAGGCTCGCGATGGTCTTGCCGAGCATCGGCGAATCGGGGCCGATGATCGCCTCGACCATGCGGACCTCGCGGCGGGTGGAATCCGCAGGCTCCTGGCCCGTTTCGAAAAGCAGGTCGCCGCTCTCGCGGATCGTGGCGACATCGCGGGCGAGGCCCTTCAGAACGAGCTTGTCACCGGCCTGGAGCGGCAACTGGTCGAGCGGGACATCCGAAACACGCAGGCCGTCCCGGATAATCTCGAACACACGCACGGTGCGGGTTTTTCCGAGAATCGTGTCGGGGAGGCATTTTCCGATCAGGCTGGATTTCGGTGCCACGACCGCCTGGCTGCAAAAGCTCCGAGTGTCCTCGCTGGAAAGCAGCGACGAAAGCGTGGGTCGGTCGGGGAGGAGCTTGTGGCCGAAGCAAATCAGGTAGACCGTTCCGATCGCGGCGTAGACGAGTCCCATGCCGGAGATTTCGAAAATACTGAACGCCGGTTGCCCGAGCTTCGTCGCCATGCCCGACACAAGGATGTTCGTGGAGGTGCCGATGAGGGTGACCGTGCCGCCGAGGATTGCGAAAAACGACAGCGGGATGAGGAGTTTCGAGGCCCCCACTCCCGTCTTGCGCGCATAGGCCATCAGGATCGGCAGGAAAACCACCACGACCGGCGTGTTGTTCACGAAGGCCGACATCGGGATCACCATCAACGCCAGCAGCGCGATGGCGCGGAACACGCTCCGGCCGGCGAGCCGCGTGAAATTCTCCGCCAGCCAATCCATCACACCCGTTCGTTCCAGGGCCGCGCTCAGCACGAACATCGCGCCGATCGTGATCGGAGCGGAGTTGCTGAAGAGATTGAGCATCTTGTCACCGGGCAGGATGCCGGTCACCAGAACCGCCGCCAGCGCACCCAGCGCAATGACATCGGGCGGCCCCCACTCACGCATGAAGGCAATAAAAACCCCCAGTGTGAGGAGCATCACGAAGACCATTTGAAAATCCACGGCGACCGGCATAGGGCGCGCAGGGTGGATGCGCGGGTGCAAAAATGCAAAGCGGTTTTCACGGAGCCTTGGGTCATCACCCCATGGGAAAACC
>CAWUMN010000220.1:0-2549 GCA_963923595.1 uncultured bacterium | reverse complement strand
ACCTCGTCCGACCTGGCATAACCGGATGGGCCCAAGTGAACTACCCCTATGGCGCCAGCATCGAAGACACAGTGGAAAAGCTGATGTATGACCTCTACTACATCCGGCACTTCTCGCTCGCGCTCGACGCGACGGTGATCCTGAAAACCCTCCATGTGATGCTTTTCGGCAAGGGCCGGTGAAATCCCCGAACTCCTCCAGCCGAAACGCCCCCGAGGGCTTCCTGGCGCTCGCCGCGGGTCTCGCGGCGGTGTGGTGGCTCGCGATCCGGATGCTCTGGACCGATTGGGAAATCGACCCCCAATACAGTTACGGTTTCCTCGTCCCGATCCTCTGCGCGGGCTTGTTTCTGCAACGCTGGCAAGACCGCCCCGTTCCGCAACCGCCATCCCGCTTTGCGCCAAACGCCCTCCTCGCACTTCCGCCAGTCCTCTTCCTCGCCGCCATCCAGCCATTTTTCGAGGCGAACCCCGAGTGGCGCATTCCCGGAATGTTCGGGGCGTTCAGCGCGGTGGCTCTGTCGTTGCTCCTGGCCCACGCGCTGGGCGGGAGGCCCTGGCTGCGGCACTTTTTTTTCCCGGCCGCTTTTTTTCTGATCGCCGTGCCGTGGCCTCGAAATGCCGAGGAGGCGTTCATGGGTTTACTCATGGAAAAAAACGCCGGCGCTGCGCTCGAAGTCCTGCATTGGTGCGGCTACGAGGCCGTCCGGCGCGGAAACCTCATCGCCTTGCCGACCGGGCTGATCGGCGTCGAGGAGGCCTGCAGCGGCGTGCGCTCCCTCCAAAGCGGCCTGATGGCCTCGCTGTTTTTCGGGGAGATTTTCCGGTTCGGATGGTTCACGCGCGGATGCTTGGTTTTTTCAGCGCTGGGATTCGCGGTATTCGGAAATTTCCTCCGATCCACCACGCTCGCCCTCGTGGCGACCACCGAGGGGATGGGGTCTTTGGAAAAATGGCATGACGCCGCCGGCTACGCGACCCTGGCCTTCACGCTCGGCTTCCTGTGGATTCTGGCCTACTTCCTGCATCGCCGCCGTGTTCGCCGCCTGCCTGCCCCTCCCCCCCCCGAGTCCGTCCCGCTCCCGGCGGTTCCACCGCAACTCCGGAGGGCAGGTTTTGTCGCCCTTGCGATCTCGGCCCTCTCGCTGAGCGGAACCGAAGCCTGGTATCGCCTCCATGAGAAGGGCGCGGCGCCTGCGAGCGGTTGGTCGATCCGCGAGGGCACTACCGGCACAAAGCCCATCCCCGTCGCCGACCGCACCATGCGGATGCTCTTTTTTCCCGAAGGATTTTCCGAGATGTTCCGCGATACGCACGGCCGCCCATGGCAGTTTTTCTATTTCCGCTGGAACGCCGGCCGCACCGCCGTGCAGGCGATCAATATCCACAATCCCCAAGTCTGCCTCGGAAGCATGGGCTTGGAATTAGTCCGTCAACTTCCTCCGCTCGAAATCCGCGCAAAGGGAATTTCTTTTCCGTTCAAAGCGTATCTTTTCTCCGATAATGGACGCCCGATTCTGGTTTTTCATTCCATTATTGCAGACCGCCAGCGGGAATCCCATGATGCGCCAATGATGGAATCGGGCAACAACTCGCTTCAAGGGCGCTGGGCCTCCGTGGTCAGCGGAACGAGAAATCGCGGTCAGCGCCTCTTGGAGGCTGCGGTTTGGGGAACGGATAATGTCGCCGAGGCCAGCGCGTCGCTTCAGCAATACCTCGAAAAATCCCTTGAAACCAACGAAACGACGGCCCGGCAATGAGCGATTTTCCAGACAAGGAAACCGTCGCCCGGCGTTCGGCGCCCTCTCGCCCCTCCCCAAAAAAATCCGACACGGCCGAGACCCCGCCACCGGATCCCCTCCCCGACCACAGGCACCTGCCCGATTACGACGATGAAACCAGCCACAAGCAACCCACCCATATCCTCCGCGATTTCGTTTTCGATATCCGATTCCAGATCGTGGCGGGCATTCTCTTATTTGGCATAATAGGCTATCTCGCCGCTCCCCCGATCTATCGGAAAATCAAAGTCTGGCGCGCGAACCAGTTTATGGACCGCTGCGAAGCCATCGGCCGAACCGGCAACCTCCCGATGGCGATGAACCTCATGCGCCAGGCGATCGTCCTCGCTCCCCTCGACGAGGAAATCTTCCGCCGCACCCGCCTTTTCACCGCTGAAATCGGCGACCCCGCCTCACTTGCCATCCTCCAAAGCCTCATGCTCCAAGGCCAGGCCAAGCCCGAGGAACTCCTCGTTCTCGCCGAGCAGGGAATCAAAGAGCGCAAAACCGCCGTGACCAAAGAGGCCCTGAAAAGACTGTCGCTCCACCCCTCCGCACGCCGCGCGATCGTCGAAATGCGACTCACGGCGCTTGAGGGTAACCCCCAGGCAGCCGTCGACCTGGCCCGCGCCTCGATGAAGAACTTCCCCCCCGCCGATGCCGAAAAAATCTCCATCGCCACAGCCGATCTGGTCCTCAAAAGCAACCCCGATATCAGCCAGCAAATCCTCCTTCCCATCTCCAAAAAAACCACCGAAAGCGGCCTCCT
>CAWUMN010000219.1:0-2583 GCA_963923595.1 uncultured bacterium | reverse complement strand
CCCATGCCGAATCCGTCGCAGACGCCGGCGGCGATGGCGTAGACATTCTTGAGAGCCCCGCCAAGCTGGATGCCGAGGATGTCGTCGCTGGTGTAGGCGCGGAAATTTTTCACTGAAAAAACGCGTTGAAGCGGTTCGAGAAGCTCGGATTGGTCGGAGCCGATGACGCTGGCGGCGGGAATGCGCCGTGCAATTTCGACGGCGAGGTTTGGGCCAGAGAGAACGGCCATGCGGCAGTCCGGCAGGCAATCGGCGAGGACTTGGCTCATGAGCTTGCCGGTGTCGTGCTCGATACCTTTCGTGCAAGAAACAACGACGGTGCCGGGCTTTGCCCCGAGTTCGGCGAGTTGGGCGCCAATTTTGCGAACGGCTTTCGAAGGAACAACAGAAACAATCAACTTTGCATCCAGCGTCTCGGCCAAGTCCGGTGTGGCACGGACGGGCGAGGGGATTTCAATGCCGGGGAGGTAGCTGGAGTTCGCGCGCCGTGTGTTGATTTCATCGGCAACGGCCGGGTTGTGGCTCCAGAGCGTGATTGGGAGGCCGTGGTCGGACAGGAGGACAGCGAGGGCCGTCCCCCAACTTCCACTGCCAATGATGCTGATTCGATCGAACATTTTCTATTGCGCGGCTGGCTTCGGTTTTTTCTCGAAGCGTTTTTCGGTTCCCGCCATCAGGCGCGAGATATTCGATTTGTGGCGCCAGACGGCAAGCACGCACATAGCAGCGGCGATGGATGTTCGGATTGCGTCGCAATCGCCCAGATACCACATCGCTGCCGATGCCGTGGGCAGCGCCACAGCCGCGCCAAGTGAGGCCACTGAGACGAACCGCGTCGAATAAAAAAGGACGAGCCACACAAACAACCCGAATGCAAAAACCGGCCACGGAAACAGCGCCAGCATGATCCCTGCGGAGGTCGCAATGCCTTTGCCGCCTTGGAATTTCAGCCACACCGGGTAGCTGTGGCCTATCACCGCAAAAATCGCCGCCACTACGCCGGCGGAGATCGTTTCGGTGGGAGTAGAGGCGAAAAAGTGCGCGCCGATTTGAAAAGCCGCGATCACGGCGAGCGAGCCTTTCAGCGCATCGAGTGCAAACACAGAGTAGCCCCAAGGTTTTCCGAGCACGCGGAGGGCATTGGTGGCGCCGGTGCTTCCGCTGCCTACCTTGTGCAGGTCCACGCCATTAAGCTTTCCGGCGAGGTAGCCCCACGGGATGGAACCCAGAAAATAAGCGACAAGGGCTGAGGCCAGATAGAGCATTACTTTGGGATCAAATCACGGCCCACAGACTCCTCCTCAAGAAAAAAGACACCTTTTTCGGCTTGGCTCGGAGAGCCGCCTGCTCATCATTCGCGCCGATGGCTATAAAAAATCCCATCTCCCTCCGTGCTTTCATGAGCGAAATCGGCACTGTGGATCATGTTGGCATTGAGGAACGCGTTGCGAAATATACCACCCGCTCGATCAAAAAATTCTCGAAAGTCCAAGCCCTCAAACTCGCCGTCTCGATGGTCGATCTCACCACCCTCGAGGGAAAAGACACGCCGGGCAAAGTCGCCTCGCTCTGCCTCAAGGCCCTCCACCCGCACGACGATCCCTCGATTCCATCCACAGCTGCGGTCTGCGTTTATCCGCGCCTCGTGAAGCATGCGAAGAGACTCCTGCGCGGCTCGTCCGTGAAAATCGCCTCTGTCGCAACCGCCTTTCCGTCCGGCCAGGCCCCGCTCGCCACTCGCCTCGCCGAGGTCCGCGCCGCTGTCGGGGACGGGGCCGACGAGATTGATATGGTTATCAGCCGGGGTGCGTTCCTTGCTGGCGAACTCGCCCTCGTGCAGGACGAAATTTCTGCCGTCCGCGATGCTTGCGGCAAGGCCACGCTGAAGGTCATCCTCGAAACGAGCGAACTCGAAACCTACGACAACATCCGCGCCGCTTCGTTCCTCGCCATGCGCGTTCTTCGTCCCGGCGATTTCATCAAGACCAGCACCGGCAAAACCTCGTCGAACGCCACCCTCGGCAACAATCAGGTCATGCTCGAGGCGATCCGGGATTTCTACCTCGAAACCGGCACCGAGATTGCGATGAAGCCTGCCGGCGGCATCCGCACCGCCAAGCAGGCGATCCAATTCCTCATCGCCGTCAAGGAAACCCTTGGCGACTCCTGGCTCAACAACACCCGCTACCGCTTCGGCGCCTCCGCGCTCCTCAATGACCTTGTCCGCCAACTCGAGAAGGAACGCACCGGCGCCTACCAAGCCCCCTACACCTTCAGCGAAGCCTCCGGCTCCTACTAACCATGCCCGCCAAACGACCCAACAACCCGGCCCGCGAACTCCTCTTCGGCGACCTCTGGGAATACGACCCCGCCCCGGAAACCGCCCCCGCCCATATCGCGCCGCGATACAATCTTTTCATCAACGGCCAATTCACAGCGCCGAAATCAAAGAAGTGGTTCGATTCCATCTCCCCGGGCGACGAGAAAAAAGTCTCCGAAATCGCGCTCGCGAACGAAGCCGATGTCAACTCCGCCTTCGCTTCGGCCAGCGCCGCGTTTCCGAAATGGAGCAAAACCCCCGCT
>CAWUMN010000218.1:0-2594 GCA_963923595.1 uncultured bacterium | reverse complement strand
CTCCCACGAGATTGCGCGATACCGGCCACGAAGCGAACTCTGTCGGTTGGAAGTAGGCCGGCATGACGGTGGAGTTCGCGCTGGATGCGGTTGCAGGAACAGCATCCGGCGCGGGAGCGGTGTTGGAGCAGGAGACGGCGAGCCATTCTCCATCAGCCGAAAGAGAGTTTTTGGTTCCTTGAATCAAGGAGACGCGGTGGGGCATGAGGTCCGTTTCCGCGACAGGAGCGGCAGGCGGGGGCTCTGAATTCGGCTGGCTGTTATCATTCGTGAGGATCCCTTTTTCATAGGATTCCTCGATGGCTTTGCTCTCGTCTGTCTTGCCATCCGACTTTGACTCTGGAGAGGCATTTCCAGCCTCCGTGGGGTTTCCCAGCACGCGAACAACAAACTCCGGTTCCTGCGCAGCCCATGGGTTGTCGAGTTCGAGCGAACCTTCCGCCCGGACATATTGCCGGGGAACGATCGGGCCACACTCCTGACCATAGCCCCAGTTGATCTCGCCGCCGGGGCGTCCAACCATTCGCAGGGGAACAATTCGCCGCGTGGCGCCATCGACCTCCGGACGGAAGAGGACATCCGATGCGGGATGGCCCTTCGCCTCGCCTAGCGGGCTTCGGAATGGTCCATGGGTTTCCTGGATTTTCTTGCGAGCCTCAGGTGTCATGTCGGGGATGATGGCCCGCCAGTTGGCGATCATTTTTTCGATCTCACGGGAGATTCCTGTTTTTTCGATCGTCTGGGCTGTGACACCGAACATTTTGATCGGCTTCGAGACATAGAACGATTGGCCACCCGCCATGACCTTTTGCTGAGGCTTGAGGAGAATTTCGTAGGGGCCGGTGGCAGGGCGAAAATTGCTTTCGGCGTAGAGAGGAAGGCTGGCCCCGCCGGCCATTCCCCCGATGGCATGGTTGTTCATCACATTTTTGGAACTGCGGAACCAATACTCGATGTGCCAGGGCAGCGGGCCGCCGCCCGAGGTGTTGCTTGTGGAGTGCTCTTTGAGTTTGGAAGCAAAAATCCAACTGAACTTGTCCATGCCCCAAGGCTTGAAGCGGTGGATTTCCAAGGCGTCGCACTCATGGTGGTTCACATTGTTCGCGTTGCAGAAATCTGCCCAGCGGGTAATCACTTCCTCGAACAAGGGAGATTCCGTATCTGGCACAAACGCCTGGCCGTATCCCCGAACCATGCCCTCGACGGGAGTTCCGGCTTTGTGGTCGGCAGGCTTGGTGGAGCCGTCACCGCGTCGGCAGGCCTGCAATTCCCACACCTCGCCATCCATGTTTGCGATGTTTCCGACATCGATGAGCTCGCCATCGATCAAGAAAGACCGCCGCCCAAAAAAGGAGGGAATTGTTGCGAGATATTTGCTCCAAGTCGCCCCACGCGGGGGAGGCCCTGGGCGGAAAAACATCTTTTGATCCTTGGCCGTGACATCGCGCTCCAAGGTGCCCCGAGTCCAGCGCGCGAGTTCCGGATGAACTCCATTGGCCACATAATCGGGATCTTTCAGGGCGATCGACATACTGGTCGTGTGGAGGGCCAATGCCATGCCTTTTTCATTCAGGCGCTGCCCGTATTTCCGCAAATCCTCCTCGCCTGCAGGAAAAGCGCCTCGTTTCACATTCATGTGCGAGGCCTCTTTCGGCCAGTATTCCCCGCGCCAGGTGTCGGTGTGCAGGTAAATCCGCTTGGCTCCGATTTTTTCGGCCCATTCCGTGGCTCGTTCGAGTTCGTCGGGAGTGGAGGCGGAAATGGCGAGGCTGCTCTGGTCGGCAAAATGCTTCTGCCAATCCGCAAGCCAACTGCGTGCCCGATCGAGCGTCCATTCACCGACCGCCGGATGCGGGAGCCCCTCATTCACCCAGATTCGCAGAAGGTTTTCATCGAACTCCTCGTCGCTCGTTGCGGATTGGATCGCTACAGCGCCCATGGGATTGATGCCGTCGCGATCGGGCAGCATGGACCACTGGGCGATCTGGGAACCGGCGCGGGTGCGGGTCATGTAATCCAGCGGGATCATTTGGTATTTTCGTCTGGGACCGGTCACGCATTCCAAATTTTGCAAGCTGCCAGGCCTCGGCTCCTCCACCGTCTTGATTCGGATAGCCACATAACTCCCGTGAGGCTCCACCAGAAAACCAACCGAGTAGCCCTCCTTCGAAACGGTGAGCTTGTCGCCTTCCAACTTTACATCGCAGGAACCGAGGTTTCGGGGTTTCGTGCTTCCTTCATCAAGAACCGACATGGTGAAGTTGAGCCCAGCTGGGGCTTCGGGAGGAAAAATATCGGTCGGAGCTAATGCCGAGGGTTCGACCGGATCCGCGAGGGCGGGAAGAGCCAAGCCGGGGATGGCGGCAATGATTGCGAGATGCAGGCAGAGGATTGTTTTCAGATTCATGAGTTTTTACTAAGGAATTTAGGGGCGCTTGGCGAGGCGGTGGATGGCTGAGCCGGAAAGTAGAGCTGCTCGGAGAAAGCGAGGTTTTGGTCCTGCGGCAAAAATATTGTGAATTTTCCTTCTCGGAGGAAAATCAGCGCACCACCATCCATTATGCTTAAAAAACAATTTTCGATTTTTCTTTTGA
>CAWUMN010000217.1:0-2594 GCA_963923595.1 uncultured bacterium | reverse complement strand
GGTTGCACGATCATTGGCACCCAGCCACGCAGCATCGAAATGGCGGAGGACCGCAAACACTTCGCCGCCATGCTCGACAAGCTCGGCCTGCGCCAAACCCAGGGCGGCACCGCGACCAACGAGCAGGAGGCCGTCGATGTCGCCTCGCGCATCGGCTATCCCGTTCTCGTTCGCCCCTCGTTCGTCCTGGGCGGCCGCGCCATGGAGATTGTCCACGACGAAGCCGACCTGCGCCGCTACATCAGGACCGCTGTCGAAGCCTCCCCCGAGCGCCCCGTGCTGGTGGACCGCTTCCTCGAGGACGCCACCGAGGTGGATGTCGATTGCATCTCCGACGGCGAACTCTGTGTCATCGGTGGCGTGATGGAGCACATCGAGCAGGCCGGCATCCACTCCGGTGATAGCGCCTGCGTCATCCCGAGTTTCTCGCTTTCACCTCAGGTCCTCGACACGATCAAAAAAGCCACGAAAGCCATGGCGATCGAATTGCAGGTCCGCGGCCTGATGAATGTCCAATTCGCCGTGAAGGACGAGGTCGTCTACATTCTCGAGGTCAACCCCCGCGCCTCGCGCACCGCGCCGTTTGTCAGCAAGGCCACCGGCGTCCCCCTCGCCAAGATGGCCGCCAAGGTCATGGCCGGAAAAACCCTGCGCGAACTCGGCTTCACCGAGGAGGTCGTCCCAGCCTACCACTCGGTGAAGGAAGCCGTGTTCCCGTTCATCAAATTCCCCGGAATCGACATCATCCTGGGGCCTGAAATGCGCTCCACCGGTGAGGTCATGGGCATCGATCCCGACCTCGGCATCGCCTACGCAAAAAGCCAAATGAGCGCCCAGCCCGCGCTGCCGCTCTCCGGCAAGGTCTTCATCAGTGTGAAAGATTCGGACAAAACCGCCGCCCTCGAAGTCGCCCGCGACCTCCACTCGCTCGGCTTCGAAGTCCACGCCTCCACCGGCACGGCAAAATATTTCGCCGAAAATGGACTCACGGTTCCCGTAATGCTGAAAATCCGCGAAGGCCGCCCGAATGTCGTGGACTTCATCAAAAACGGTGAAGTGAAATTCATCCTGAACACTCCCAGTGGCCAAGCCCCGCGCGAGGACGAAGTCGCCATCCGCAGCGCCGCCACCGCCGCTCGCGTTCCCGTGATGACCACCCTCCGCGGAGCCCGCGCCAGCACCAAAGCCATCCGCGCCATGATCCAACACGGCTATGGCGTGAAGAGCCTCCAGGAATTCCACGCGTAGCCTCAAGCGAACGGTTGGTTTCTAACAGTATTCTCGAAGCCCTTCTGCATTACTGGGCCATGAGTTATTACCCAGCCCTTCGGTCAAGGCGGAGAAAGGACTGCTGACCGAGTGTCTTTTGGAAATTTTCACGGCGCTCCTGTTCCCGAAAAGCGTCGCCATTCGATCTGCAAGCGAAGGCGAAGAGACTTCTATTTTGATGTCAGATAAAGATTCGGTTGTCATACTCGCCCGATATAGTAAAAGTCACTTCATTCAGTGGCGGGGTAGCCAAGTGGTAAGGCACGGCTCTGCAAAAGCTGCATCCGCCGGTTCGATTCCGGCCCTCGCCTCCACTTGATCGTTTCAAGATCGTCGATTCTCAACCGCTGAAGTCTCTCCTAGCTGGATGAGTATTTCATCTACCATATCCATGTTTGCTAGAGCTGGTGCTGGGTCGTTAGTGTTCAAGTGGTATTTGTGAAAAGGTCTCTGGCCCTCTTTCCTGAATTTTTTCAATCATTGTGGAACTTCAACTGAATCCTTGTTCGCGGTCGTTCTTGAGAGCTTTTTGGGTGCTCGTTTTTTGGCTTTGTCTCCTTGTTGTTTCCAGGAATTGCGGTGCCAAGCCGATCGAGAAGGTCGAGGTGACTTTCGAGTATGTCGAGGATTTGGCGGAGAAGGCTTCGACGAAACCTTGGAAACCGGTTGCTGATGACAGTCTTCTTCCGGAGGGGCTGCGCGGGCTGACTTACGATCAGATGCGGAATATCCGGTTCCGTCCCGACATGCAGATCTGGTCGGAGGAGAACCTGCCATTCCGACTCGCCCTGTTCCATCTGGGCTATCTCTTCCGGCAACCGGTGGAGATTTCTGAATTCTCGCCCACGCACATGCAGCGCATTCGGTTCGCGAGGGCGCTTTTTGATTACACCAACTCCGGCGTTGATGCCTCGAATCTCCCGCAGGAGCTCGGCTACGCGGGGTTCCGTATTCATTATCCACTGAATGTCCCGAACGTGTTCGACGAGCTTGGGGTTTTTCTGGGTGGCAGCTACTACCGGATGCTGGGTCACGAGCAAATCTATGGCCTATCCGCGCGTGGTCTGGCGCTCGACTCCGGCCTCGACCACGAGGAGGAGTTTCCGATGTTCACCCATTTTTGGATCGGCAAGCCGGAGCCGAATGCCACCTCCTTAAAAATCTACGCGCTGCTGAACAGCCCCAGCGTCGCCGGCGCCTACGAGTTTGTTGTGAAACCCGGCACCGAGACGACGGTCGATGTCCGCCAGACGCTCTATTTTCGTCAACTCCCCGAGGTGATCGGGTTCGCGCCTCTGACGAGCATGTTTTGGTTTGGTGAAAAC
>CAWUMN010000216.1:0-2626 GCA_963923595.1 uncultured bacterium | reverse complement strand
TCGAAAGTCGAAGTCCCGATCATCCGCGCCGTGGCCTCGATCGTCCACGAGTGCGAGAAAATCGGCATCGACTGGCGCATGGTCGGCACCGATGTCGACAACCTGCCGAACTTCCCGACCATCGTCGAAACCAACCTGAAGGTCGCCGCTTTGAAGGACCTCCCGAATCCCTTCAAAGGCAAAAACCACCTCGATATCCACCCGACCCGGGCCGCAGCCATCGGCTCGTTTTAAAGCCCGGTGCACCGGAAACTCGGCTTCGCCCTGCTGGCCGCCTTGTCGCTGGCCCAGCCCGTGTGGTCGCAGGATTCCGGTCAGACCATGCTCCCTGCGAGCGCCCTTTTCGAGCGGGAGACCGTAACCGGCGAATGGCTCGGGGCCAGGCCGCTCCTCGAGGACCGGGGCGTGAGTTTGAGTGGCAGCTACACCTGCGAGGTTTGGGGAAACACCATCGGCGGCTTGAAAACCGGATCGGTCTACACCGGCCTCTTGGAGTTCGGCGCCGAGGTGGATTTGGAAAAACTCGCGAACTGGAAAGGCGCTTCCGTCGGAACCAGCTGGCTCTGGCTCTCCGGCCGGGACGCCAGTGAGGATTTGGTCGGCAATTTCCTGACCATCTCGAACATTGCGGGGTTCAACACGCTTCGGATGATGGAGTTATGGTTCCAGCAGAATTTTTTGGAGGACAAAATTTCGCTACGTCTCGGAAACATCACGGCCGATTCGGAATTCCTCGTCTCCGACTACGGCGGGCTTTTCATCAACGGTGAATTCGGTTGGCCCGCCCTGGCATCCATGAACATGCCAGGCGGCGGCGCGGCCTACCCGACTGGCGGCCTGGGCGCCCGCGTCGCGCTGGAGCCGACGGACTGGCTCGGATTCCGCTCCGGCGTGTTTTTAACCAATCTCATCCCGCAAAACATCAACCGTGCCGGCTTCCGCTGGGACCTTAACTCCAAACAGGCTGTGACCTGGATGAACGAGGTTTGTTTTTCGCATGGATCTGCCGAGGGAAGCCAAACCCTGCCGGGCTTTGTGAAGGCCGGGATGTGGCTCCAGACCGGCGCCGAGGCGAACGCGCTCGATCCCGCAAGCAGCCTGCCGAATACGGGTTTCTACCTGCTAGCCGACCAGATGCTCATCCCTGAGCGCGGCGCGGATGGGTCGATTGGCGACGAGGGCTTGGGAGCTTTTGCCGGGCTAGGATTCACCCCTCCCGGCCGCAATGTGGTGGATTTTTATATGAACGCCGGCCTCACCTACAAAGGGCTGATTCCGGGCCGCGACGAGGACACTTGCGGTGTGGCCTGCGGATTGGCGAGCTTGAGCCACGGCGCGGACGCCGATTTGCGCCAGGAGGGATTCGCCCCGCAGGCGGCCGAGATGGTTTTGGAGGCGACCTACCAATGTGCCATCGCCCCGTGCTGCATCGTTCAGCCGGATATTCAATATGTGATCAACCCCGGCGCCACCTCCGCCACCGGAAACGCCTTGGTGCTCGGCGCCCGATTTTCTGTCGTATTTTGAGATTTCACCCAAAAAACACCTTTTGGTTTGACGCCACGCTAAGGCTGCTTTCTAAACCTCGCCCTCGTCTGTGAAGATTCGACCCACCAGCCACCAACCGCCGAGCAGCGGGAACTGATTTCATGGGACAACTCGTGCCGCTTTCCTCAAACCCCGCCGCCTCGAAATGCCAACTCCTTGGCTTTGAGTCGCAAGGTCGCCGCTACGCCTGCGATCTGCTTTGGGTTAAAGAGGTTCTGCGCAGTCCGCTGGTCACTCCTGTGAGGCTCGCCCCCGCCTATGTGCGCGGCGTGATCCACCTGCGCGGCCAAATCCTCACAGCGCTCGATCTCGAGGCCCGACTCGGCCACAACGCCGGCGAGCCAGTTCCTCCGAATCGCTGCATTGTTTTCAAGACCGCCGTCGATTTGGCGCGCCTCTCGAATCCTCCCGAGGACAGCGCGGCGGCGGATTCCGACACGATGGGCATCTTGGTGGACGCCATCGGCGACATCCTGCCTCCCGGCTCACCCGTTTTGCCCGCCCCGCCCGAGACGCTCAGCGGACTCGACTCCCGCTTCGTCGAAGGCGTGATCAGCGACGCGGGCCAACTCGTCACCGTCCTTCGCATCGGCGCGCTGATCTCGCTTGTCGAGGCCCGCGCCGCCCTCACCGCATGAGCATTCCCAAACAAGACGGCGCCTTTCTTTTGCGGTTGGAGCAACCCCTCACAAAGGAGCATGCCGCCGCACAGGCGGATACCATCGCCAATGCGCTGGAGGAGGTGACCGCCGGCAGCGCGCTACGCCTCGTCATCCCCGCTCCGGAGAGCCCGGACGCCACCGGCTTGGCCGTCCTGCTCGCCGCCTCCAAGGAATGCCGGGCGCGCTCGGTGGAATTGCGTCTCCGCCTGCCGAAGGAGCTGTCGGAACTCGCCGAGGACCTCCGCCTCGCCAAACACGCGGAGTTGGAAATCACGGAGGGCGCACCATGAACAATGGCGACCAGGAAATGATGGAGCTGTTCGTTCAGGAATCGAGCGAACACATCCAAACCCTCGAGACCGACTTGATCTCGCTCGAGTCGAATCCCTCCGAGGGTTCGCTTCTGAACAGTATTT
>CAWUMN010000215.1:0-2655 GCA_963923595.1 uncultured bacterium | reverse complement strand
ACGGCCTGCTCGGCTTCGACCTTGCTGGTTCCGTAGAGGGAGATGGGCTTCAAGGAAGAATCTTCCGTGCAGGGAACGCCAGGCTGGCCGATGCCGTAGCCGCTATTTGTGACAGGCATGAGGATTTTCTGAGATGGCGACGCCAGCTTGCAAAGAAGTCGCACCGCATCCCGATTGATGGAAACCGCACCGAGTCGGTCGCGATCACAGAGCGGCGCACCCACCAAGGCAGCGAGCGGAATGGCCGCATCGTGGGTTTTGAGAAGATCGGCAATCAGGCGTTCATCCCGGCAGTCGCCCCGCACCACATCGAATGACTCTGATGCGCAGCACTCAGCCAGCGTGGCCTGTCGAAACATAAAACTGTCGAGAACCGTGACGGCGTGACCAGCAGCCAGCAACTCAGGAACTAGAACGGAGCCAAGGTATCCAGCTCCACCGGTAACAAGAATTTTCATAGGATATGTGGTTTAGAATTTTCAACTCCTCTCCACGAGCAGTTTTCGAAGCCAGGATTCGTAGCTGTTGCGGGCGTTGATGGCGCGGAGGGTGCCTATTTGGTCGAGGAGGAGAATGGTGGGGAGGGCGTTGATGCCGTAGGGGCGGACGAGAGGGCTTTGCCAAGATTGGCCGTCGCAGGCGGTGGGCCACTGCGAAATGCCGAGGCCTTCCATGACTTCGCGGACGGTGGCGGGGTTTTGGTCTAGGGCGATGGTGACGACGGCGAGTTTGTCAGCGGGGAGCTTCGGGAGGGCGCGGCGGAAATCCTCGATCCAAAGCAGGCTGGGCAGCGATTCGGTGGACCAGAAAACGACCAGAGTGACCCGTCCACGGCAGGAGGTGATATTGAAACGCCCGCCTTGGAGGGTGGGAAATTCGAGCGCCAGCGGTTTGTCCAAAAGCTCAAGGCGCTTGAGGTCGTCGGCGATTCGTCGGTTCAGGGCGGGCTCGTTGGAGAGGCGGCGGGCTTCGTCGAGAAGCTCGCGTTTCAGCGGCGGGTTGTTGTCGCAAATGGTGGCGACCTCGACAAGCAGTCGCGGGGCACGGCGGTCGCCAGGGAACCGGTTTTGAAAATTGCGGGCGGCGGCTACGATGTCGCGGCGGCGTTCGTTTTCCTGCCCTTGCAGGCTTTGCAGCAAAAGCGAAACGCGGCGGAATCCCGCTTCGGCGCGGACTTCGCGCGGGGCGGATGGCTCCTTTTCGAGGGCTTGCAGCATCCGCATGGCGTCATCGACTTGGGACTGGCGGTTGTCCATTTTGCCAATCGCGGCGAGGAGGGAGGCGAGGCGCATTCGGGCTTCGCGGCTTCGCGGATCGGCGGGATTTTTTTCCAAAAACTCGGAAACCATTTTCTCCTGTCGCTGCAGGTGGGTTTTGGCGAGGGCGCGGGCTTCCTCGAGATTTTTTGGCTTCGCCCCCGGCCCCGCGTCCAAGGCCACGATGGCATTCCAATCCTCATCGGGCGTAGCGATGGCGAAACCGGCAGTGGCGAGGAGAAGAAAAACAATCAGCCTCATTCTTCGGCGTCGATGGTGGTGTAAATCGGGCGGTGGTCGCTGGCCTCGCGGGTGTAGCGGGAACTGGAAATGCCGCTGCGGTTGAGTCGGATTTCCGGCCAGAGGCCGCGACTCGCCATCAAGTAGTCGATGCGCGAATAGAGGTCGGCGTTATCCCAGAAATGCGTCCAAGTGAGCCCATAGCGGTCGCGGAGCGGGAGGTCGCGGAGGCTGATGGGCGAATTCGAAGGACCGAGGATTTCGTGGATGGGGAATTCGTTTTTCGTGTCATTGAGATCACCGAAGACTAGGAGGTTTTGGTTGGGATCGGCGGCGAGGATTTGGTTGAGGCGTGAGCGAACGATCAATGCCTCCTTGGCGCGGAATTTCTGCTGGTCATACATCGGGACGGCGCGCTTGGACTTCAGGTGCAGGCCGATCAAGCGAAGTCGGTAGTCGGGCGTGACCTGCACGGTCACATCGAGGATTCCCCGGCCCATGCGGTGCCGACGGCCATCCAATTCCAAAGGCACATCCGACTGCGAATCGCGCACCACAATCGGGAATTTGCTCAAGAGAGCGAGGTGGCGTTCCCCATCCTCCTCTCCCCTCACCCACTCGAGATGCGGAAAATCCATCCCAGCCTCGCGAAGCCGCCGTTGGAAATCGGCGAGCATTTTTTGATCCCCCATCTCGGCCACCCCGAGGATGTCGGGGTTGATCGATTTGATGACAGCGATCAGGGCGCGGACTTCCTTCTCGGGCTTCGGCGCATCAGGCACAAACCGATCACCCACTTTGCGCGACATGGGCAGATAGTTTTCGAGATTGTAGTGCGCAAAGACGACCTCTCTGGCGCCTGCGTTGGCGATGCAGAATATTCCAACCGCCAGAAACCAGGCGCCTAGTCTCAAGGAGGGAAAAACGGAACGACTCAGGCGGGCTTGTGAGGCTCCTTGTCGGCTGCCTCCTTGATTTCCACTTGAGCGGCGGTCTTTTGGATTTCGCGCTCGAATTCATCACGGGCCCGCTTGAACTCCCCAAGGCTCTGGCCAAGACCACGCGCAAGCTCCGGAATTTTTTTCGCCCCGAAAAGCAACACAACAATAATCAAAATAAAGATGATTTCCGGACCGCCCGGCATGGAGAGGGCAAACAT
>CAWUMN010000214.1:0-2655 GCA_963923595.1 uncultured bacterium | reverse complement strand
GTGGAAACCCGCTGCGGGCGAGGAAGGCCATTACGAAGGCCGCGACCGCAAAACCGGGGAAGTCAAATGGACCGGCACCCGTTGCGACCTCGTTTTCGGCTCGAACTCGATCCTCCGCAGCCTCGCCGAGGTCTACGCCAGCTCCGATTCGGGCGAAAAATTCCACCAAGACTTCGTCGCCGCCTGGACGAAAGTCATGAACCTCGACCGCTTCGAACTCGCCTGAGCCATGGTTGCAATTTCAATCAAATATCTGGGCGATCTCCGGTGTGAGGCCCGGCATGAGCCTTCGGGGACGGTGATCACGACCGATGCGCCGGTGGACAATGAAGGGCGGGGTGAGTCGTTTTCGCCGACCGATCTGGCGGCGACCTCGCTCGGGGCTTGTATGCTCACGATTATGGGAATCGCCGCGCGCAAGCAGGGGGTCGAGCTCGGCGAGACCACGGTCAAGGTGCTCAAGGAAATGACCGCCCAACCTCCGCGCCGGATCGCGAAGGTGACGGTGGTTTTTACGATTCCGCTACCGGCTTCGCATCAAAAGCGGGCGATGCTCGAGGAGGCGGCGAGAAATTGCCCGGTTCATCTGAGCCTCGATCCCGGCGTGGAGCAGGAAATGCGGTTCGACTGGGTGGGCTGAACCTGCTCAGGCGGCGGATTTTTGTTCGCGTTTTTCTGGCTCAGGGGCCTGGCGCTCGTCGCGTTTCGGATAGGCGACGCGCGCGTGGAGCATGTTGACGAGCGAAAAGCGGAAGCTGTCGGCGATGCGCCACACTTCGGCGATGGTCAATGGGGCTTCGTCGAGTTGGCCGGAAGCGAGGCGGTCGCGGATGATCGAGCGGACGAGGTCATCGATGCGCTGCGGGGTGGGTCTGTCGAGGCTGCGGGAGGCGCTTTCGATCGAGTCGGCGAGCGAGACGATGGCGGCTTCGCGGGTTTGCGGACGCGGGCCGGGGTAGCGGAATGAATCCTCGCTGACCTCGGGGATGTCATCCTCGCGGAGGTTCATGATTTTTCCGCCGAGGCGGGCGTCCTCCTGTTGCTGGAGCGCGCGTTGATAGAAATACGAAACGATCGAGGTGCCGTGATGTTGTCGAATGATGTCGATGATTTCGTCGTTGAGCTTGTGTTTGAGCGCGAGGTCCACGCCTTCCTTCACATGGGCGATGATGATCAAGGCGCTCATGGTCGGGGTGAGGTCGTCGTGGGGATTTTCGCCCTGATGGGTGTTCTCGGTGAAATACTGGGGCTTCACGAGCTTGCCGATGTCGTGGAAATACGACCCGACGCGGCAGATGGTGGCATTCGCGCCGATGGCTTCGGCGGCGGCTTCGCTGAGGTTTGCGACGGCGAGGCTGTGGTGGTAAGTGCCGGGGGCTTCCATGCTCAGGCGTTTGAGCACCGGGTGGTTGAGGTCGGTCATCTCCAACCAGGAAATGTCGGTCGTGATTTTGAAAAGATGCTCAAGGATCGGCAGAAGTCCGCTGACGACGACGGCCGTGGCGATGCCGGTGGCGAAGGCGGCGAGACTTTGCCAGCCGACCATGGCCCAATCGGTTTGCGCTGGGAGTTCCCAAATGATCGGGCCGATCTGGCCGAAAGTGGCCGCTAGAACCCAAGTCGCGAGGCCGACATAGACGCCGGCTCGGACGAGGCGGCTGCGGCGTCGAACCTGGAGGGTCACAAACACGGCGATGAAGCCCGTGATCAACGAGATGACGAGAAAAACCGGATCGATCCCTCCGATCAAAAGCGATCCCCAGAGGCTCGAAAAAACCGCCGCGTAGAGGCCGTGGTTGCGACCGAGCAGCACCGAAAGAACCAGCGGCGCGAAGGCATAGGGGATGAGCAGCGGGGCGAGTTGGAGGTTGAGCGCGCCGCTGGCAGCTTGCGACAAAATAATTTTTATGACAAAGAGTTGCGCAAGGAGGATGCCAAACACTACGCCGAGGCGCGAGTTCGTGAGCATCGTTTGCGGGTGGTTGATCCACAACTGCGCGACAGCCGTGACGAAGATCAGGAGGCAGAGTAGGAATTTCTTGGCGGGCTCCTCTTGGATGCCTGTAAAAATCAACGCTGCAAGCCCAGCCACGAACGCCGCAAGGATGATCGCACGCATCGTCCACCCGGTTTCCAAGGCTTCGAAAAACTCGCTTTCCTCGATCGTGCGGCGTCGCTTGCCGCAATCGCGGCCCTGGCCGATGAGGCGCCAGCGCTTAAAAATTCCGAACATGTTGGTTATTATTCAAATGAGGAGAGCCGCGAGGCGCAAGAAGGATTTTAAATCCGGCTCTCCCGGGATCCTCGGTGTTCCTTGTAGGCCAAGACGATAGACTGGACTAGAGGGTGTCTGACGACATCCTTTTCCGAGAAGAAATGCATGCCGATTCCGTTCACATCGCGCAGGGCGGAGGCGGCTTCGACCAATCCGCTGAGCTTGTTGCGCGGCAGGTCGATCTGGGTGACATCGCCGGTGACGACGCATTTCGACCCGATGCCGAGCCGGGTGAGGAACATGAGCATTTGCTCGGCGGTGGTGTTCTGCGCCTCGTCCAAAATCACAAACGAATTCCCGAGCGTGCGGCCGCGCATGTAGGCCAGGGGAGCGATCTCGATGACATTGCGGTCCATGAGTTTTTGGAGTTCCTCGACTTC
>CAWUMN010000213.1:0-2658 GCA_963923595.1 uncultured bacterium | reverse complement strand
GTGATGGAAAGACCGAGCCTTGCGCGAAGGAACTCGAGGTTTACCTTCCCCCTGCCGACAAGGCGAATGGGGTCGCCATCGTGCTCTTCCCCGGGGGAGCTTATGCGGTCTATGGCACGCAACGCGAGGGCTACCCCACTGCCAAATGGCTCAATGAGCACGGCATTGCCTGCATCATCCTCGAGTATCGTCTGCCCGAGACGCGCCATCAGGTTCCATTGCTGGATGCGCAACGCGCGATCCGCCTCGTCCGCGCCAATGCCGCTGCGTGGAAGATCGATCCCCGGCGCGTTGGGGTTCTTGGTGTCTCAGCCGGCGGTCATCTCGCCTCCACGGCTCTCACCCATTTCAATCATGGCGATCCCGCTTCCGCCGATCCCGTCGAGCGTTTGAGTGACCGTCCGGACTTTGGTTGGCTTGTGAATCCTGTCATCACCATGGGCGAATTGAGCCACCCCACCTCGAAAATGAAACTCCTGGGCGCCAACCCCGCGCCGGACCTCGTGCGTCTTTACTCGAACGAAACCCAGGTCACCGCAGACACCCCGCCCACCTTCATCGCCCACGCTGTCGATGATCAAGCTGTGTCGCCTGAAAACAGCCTCCAATTCGCCGCCGCGATGAAGGCTCACCATGTGCCATTTGAACTTTTGGATCTGCCGAGCGGCGGCCACGGGCTCAATGGTTTTCAAGGTCCTATCTGGGAGCAGTGCAAAGCTGCTGTGCTGAAGTGGCTCGAAAACCAAAAGATTCTTAATCCATGAAAAAACACGCCTCCACACTCCACGGTCCCCGTCTCCTCATTCCGTCCCTTGGCGCGAGGATGATCAGGTCATGGATGCCCGCTCTTTTTTTGGCCAGTGCCGTGCTGGCTCGGGCCGATGTTTCGCTGCCGAAGGTAATCGACAGCAAAATGGTCCTTCAGCGCGACAAGGCGGTGCCCATTTGGGGATGGGCCGACCCGGGCGAAGAGGTGACCGTGGAATTCGCCGGTCAGGTGAAGAAGGCCACTCCCGACGCCACCGGAAAATGGATGCTGAAGCTCGATCCCATGCCGGCTTCCGCCGAATCCCGCACGATGACGGTGAAGGGCAAAAACCAGATCAAGCTCGATGATGTCCTCGTCGGCGAGGTCTGGCTCGCCTCCGGGCAGTCGAACATGCAGCTCACTTTTTTTGAAATCAATCCCGCAGAATGGGCTGAGGCGCAGACGCAGAAGGACAACCGCCTCGTGCGGGCGCTCCATGTGAATCGTGTCGTCGCGGCCTTCCCGATGCATGATGTCTCTGGCAAATGGAAGGACTGCGCCGAGATGGTTGCCCAGCCTAACAGCGTGTCCGCGGCGGCGTTTTTCTTTTCAGTGAAACTCCAAAAGGAACTCGGGGTTCCCGTGGCGTTCATCGATTGCCCGTGGGGTGGTCAGCGCATCGAGTGTTTCATCCCGGATGAGGGCTACAAAGCGGCTGGTCTCCCCATTCCCCAACGCGGAAACCTCCCTGACGCCAAGGTGGCGGAAGCCGCTTTGAAATCAGCCGCCAACGAACTCCTCGCTGCCGCCGATGCCGCCGCGAAAGGCCGCTGGGTAGGCTTTTCCGGACCTCCCGCCTTTTTTGGCCAAACACAAAACGGCATTTGGAATGCCATGATCTCGCCGGTCGCCCCCTACGCGATCCGCGGCGCGATTTGGTATCAGGGCGAGTCCAACTGGGGTGCGACCGATTACTTCCAAAAATTGAAAGCCCTCTCGGCCGGTTGGTCGCAGATGTTTCAGGTGAAGGATATCCCGATCCTCCAGGTTCAGATCGCCCCGAATACCATGAACGGCCGGGCCCAGCCCAACTCGACCGTCCTCGCGGATACGATTTGGGCTGCCCAGTATCGCGGCTCGCAAGAAATTCCCGGCATGGGCATCGTGGCGATCCAAGATACCGGCATCGAACCTACCAATATCCACCCGCGTAACAAAAAGCCCGTTGGCGAGCGCTTGGCGGATTTGGCCTTGAAGACCCAATATGGCAAGGATGTGGTCACCAGAGGCCCGAGCTTCGCTTCTGCCAAACGCTCCGGCGCGAAAGTCGTCGTGGGTTTCCGGGATATCGACCAAGGCTTGGTGACCTACGACGGTAAGGCGCCATCTTGGTTCGAGCTTTCGGCGGACGGAAATGAGTTCGTCGCGGCGGAGGCAGCGATCGTCGGCGACACCGTCGAAGTCAGTGCCCAAAACGTGCCCGAGCCGAAATTCGTTCGCATGGGATGGCGCGATGTTGGTCTGCCGAATCTTAAAGACAAAAACGGCTGGCCGGTTTTTGTCTTCGCCTCGCAGCCCGTTCCAGCCCCGTAAAAGAAATCACTTCGACAAAATCAATCCCATGAAAAAAACCGCCATCCTGTTAGCTCTGGCACTCCACGGAATCCCGTTCACCAACCAAACTGTCTATTCCCAAGACATGTCCGCGTTGCCAACCCCGCCGGAAGTTTGGAAGGACTTCGACCCCGATGCGGGCGACTTCAAGGAGGAGATCGTCAGCGAGGAGACCAAGGACGGTATCTACCGCCGCGACTCCTATATCAGCGCGTATGTGAATGGCGAAGAGGTCCGCGTCTTTTGCAAATACGCCGTGAAGGCCGGCGCGACGAAGGCTCCCGGACTCTTGAGTG
>CAWUMN010000212.1:0-2699 GCA_963923595.1 uncultured bacterium | reverse complement strand
GGGTTGGGGGCAAGGGAGTTGTCTATGTTGACACCCGCGCCGTTGCGGAGTTTGAAGGCGCCGGCCGAGGCTACGGTGTCGCCGGTTTTCAATCCCTCGGTGACGGCGATGAAATCTCCCATGGCGCGGCCGGTGCGAATGAAGCGTTGCTCGACGAACTGCTCGGTTTTTCCATTGGCGGCGGGGCGTTCGAGGACGACGAAAACCGAGTCACCGTAGGGAGCGCGGAAGAGGGCAGTGAGCGGGATGCGGAGAACCTCGTCGGCGCCGCCTTGGAAAATCTCGACTCGGGCGAACATACCGGGTCGCAGGGCACCATCGGCGTTTTTGAGAGTTCCCTGCAGGCGGATGTTGCGGGTGATGCGGTCGACTTCGGAGTTGATGGCTGTGAGTTCGCCTTCGAAAACGCGGTCGGGGTAGGCGTCGGTGCGGACGAGGATTTTTTGGCCGGGGGCCATGGTGGAGATCAACTGCTGGGGCAGGAGGAAATCCACAAAGATGGGGTTGAGGGATTGGAGCGAGACGATCTTGTCGCCGTTTTTGACGAATTGCCCGAGGTTGACCTCGCGAATGCCGAGACGGCCTGTGAAGGGCGCGCGGAGTTGTTTTTTGGAAATGGTGGCGCGGAGTTGCTCCACGAGGGCGGTGACTTTGCGGAGTTGCGAGGCGGCGGTGTCTAGGTCGGATTGCGGAATCGCATTTGTGGCGCGGAGGGTTTTGGTGCGATCGTAGACAGTGCGGGCGAGGTCGGCTTCGGCTTCGGCGGAGCGCAGCGTGGCCTGCTCGGCCTCGGCGTCGAGTTCCACGAGCAAATCCCCCTCGCGCACCTCGGCTCCGTTTTCAAAAAGAATGCGCGAGACGATGCCGGCCGTCTCCGTGCTGAGGTCGGCGCCCTGAACGGCTCGGAGCGATCCCACCGATTCCACGCTCCGAACCCATTCGTCGGTCTCGACGACCGCCGTGCTGATGGTCTCGACCGGCTTCGGGGCTTTTTTCCCCGCATCAATCAAAGCCCCGATCTGGAGCGCCTTGATGCCAACGATCACCCCGGCAAGAACGAGAATACCCAGCGCGGTGAGAACAATTTTTTTCAACATGGAAGCGTTATTGCCGATCCGCGGCGGGCGGGCGATTCAATTTGCTGCGGGGTAGTCGGTGTAGCCTTTGCGTCCAGGCGTGTAGAAGGTCGAGGGGTCGGGGGCGTTGAGCGGCGCTCCGGAGCGGAGGCGTGCGGGGAGGTCGGGGTTCGCCAGGAACGAGGTTCCGAAGGCCACGGCGTCGGCTTGTTTGGCGGATATGGCGGAGGCGGCTTCGTCGGCGGTGAAGCCCATGTTCAGGATCAGCGGGCCGTTGAAATGCTCGCGCATCGGGGTGACGACATCGCCGTGTTGTTGACCGAAAAAATCGGCGCGCATGAGGTGCAGGTAGGCGAGGCCGCATTCGTTGAGGCGCTTGGCGAGCCAGGTGGCGAGGCCAATCGGGTCGGAGTCGGACATGCTGTTGTAGCTGTTGAGCGGCGACAGGCGCACGCCGACACGGTCCGCGCCGAGGATTTGGGAAACAGCATCGATGACCTCCAGCAAAAGCCGGGCGCGGTTTTCGACCGGTCCGCCGTAGGGACCGGTGCGTTTGTTGGCGCCGTCGCGCAGGAACTCATCGAGCAGGTAGCCATTGGCGGCGTGGATTTCCACTCCGTCGAAGCCCGCAGCTTTGGCATTGGCGGCAGCTTTTTTGAAACCCTCCACGATACCCGGCAATTCGTCGTCGCGGAGTTCGCGCGGGAGGGCGTAGGGTTTCTTGCCTTCGGGAGTGTTCACCTCGTCGCCAGTGATCGCGATGGCGCTCGGCGCGACGGGCTGGGCGCCATTGTTGAAAAAGGGATGGCACGCGCGGCCGCCGTGCCAGATTTGAAGAAAAATCCTCCCGCCCTTGGCGTGAACGGCGTCAGTGACCCCGCGCCAACCCGCGATCTGGGCGTCGTTGTAAATTCCCGGCTCGGCGTAAAAGGCCGAATTCCCCTCGATCGCCATCGTCGCCTCCGCGATAATCAGGCCTGCCGAGGCACGCTGGGCGTAGTATTCCGCCATGAGTGGCCCCGGCACATGCCCGGCCTCCGCACGGCAGCGGGTGAGTGGGGCCATGAGGATGCGGTTGGGCAACTCCAGAGGGCCGAGCGGGAGTTTTTCAAAAAGCGGAGCAAGCATGGAATTCATGGTTCGGGATCAGTTCGAGGATTTGAGGAAGTTCAAAAACGCCCGACCGGCCGCGAGCACCTGCCAGGCCGTGAGGACGGCGATGCCGATCATCATGGGATCGAGCAGGGACGCCGGGCCGAAGAAAAAGAAGTGGAAGGCAAAAATATTCACAATGATCGGGCCCAGCACGAGCAGGCCGAGGTTTCGGGTGGCCGGGATCGCCACTAAAACGCCCCCGAGGATTTCCAGAATTTTGACGAACACCAGCATTCCCGAGACGAACATCCCGCCCATGAACATCGCCGCCGGCGAGCCCTCCGGCGGTTGGGGAACTGGGAGGAATTTCAGGAAAAAGTTGGTTCCGAAGACGACGAAGACGAGGCCGAGCAGGGCGGCGGTGATGCGGTTGAGGTATTTCATGCTATTTGATGTTTTTGGTTTTTGTTTGGGAAAATGGATTCAAGCCAAGTCGAAAAGCGGAGACTCGGAGGGCTTCAGCGCTTG
>CAWUMN010000211.1:0-2703 GCA_963923595.1 uncultured bacterium | reverse complement strand
GGGCGTTCCACAAACGCCTCGCGGGCCATGAATTTCCCGTCACCCGAATTTCATCTGTCGCCGAACTCGACACGCTCCCGGGCTTTCATAACGGCGATGTGGCGGCAGTGGTCATCGAGCCACTCATCCAAGGCGCCGCGGGAATGCGACTCTGGCCTACTGGGATGCTCCGCGAACTTCGCCAGAAATGCGACGAGGCGGGCGTATTCCTGATACTCGATGAAGTAATGACTGGCTTCGGGCGCACCGGAAAAATGTTCGCCTGCCAGCACGAGGAGGTCGTTCCGGATTTTCTCTGTTTGGCGAAAGGACTCACCGGCGGGTATCTGCCTCTGGCCGCGACGCTCACGACCGAACGCGTCTTCAACGCCTTTCTCGGAGAAGTCGCGGAGGGAAAGACCTTCTACTACGGCCACAGCTACTCGGGAAACCCGCTCGGCTGCGCCGCCGCACTGGCAAACCTCGAAATCTTCGAGCAGGAAAAAACCCTCGAAACCCTCGCACCCAAAATTCAGATGCTCGGGCGAATGCTCGAAAGTCTCCGCGACATTCCATTCGTCCACGAAATTCGTCAGCGGGGATTTGTCGCAGGGATCGAGGTTCGTAATCCAGACGGCACCGAGTTTCCCTGGCCGGAAAGGACCGGCGCGAAAATCTGTCTCGCCGCAAGAAAGCACGGCCTGCTCACCCGTCCCATTTTGGACACGATCGCCTTCATGCCCCCGCTTTGCACAAGCGAGGCCGAGTTGGCTGACGGCATCCGGGCGATCCGCTCGTCAATCGGCGAGGTTTTGAGCGGCATGTCGGAACCGGAGTGCAACTTCAAAAGGTGACAAATTGATGAATGCAAAACGACTGTTTCAGGGTGTCTGAAGATTGGCGGGGGAATCATGCGCAAAACCAGAAAATATCAGGATCTTCTGGGGTATAGATTCTCAGTAAAGAGTGGCTCCTGAGGTAGGATTCGAACCTACGACCAATCGGTTAACAGCCGACCGCTCTACCACTGAGCTACTCAGGAATCAAATTGGGGCCGGAATAGAAGCCCGTCGCCGCGGTGTTTTCAAGCGGTTTTTTTCCGGCGGGGCGGCAGGGTGCATACCAACACACTGGCGTCCCCCTCCGCAGGGGAAACCTCAAGATTGGTTCCAGTGGCGGGTATCAAAAAAAACTCGGCCGGCCCAAAGGTGCGTCCGCCGCAGGTCACAGGCCGATCAACCGAAACCACCAGCGCGAAGAAACCAGCCGGGCGGAGGTCCCTCCAGGCGGTGAGAGAAACTTTTTCGACATGAAAATACTCGCAGTCCGCCACGAGCGGATCGGTGGAGGGTTTTACTCCAGGCTCGAAATCATTGAAGTCGATCGAGGCCATGGATTCGGCGATGTGGAGCGCGCGGGGCTTGCCGTCGAGACCGGCGCGGTTCCAATCGAACACCCGGTAGGTCGTGTCGCTGTTCTGCTGGATTTCGATGATGACATTGCCCGCGCCAATCGCGTGGAGCCGGCCGCTGGGAATGAAGATGCTTTGGCCGGCTCGCACCGGGATTTCGTGCAGGGCTGTTTCCACAGCGCCGGTTTCGAGGAGTTTTTGAAACGCCTCGTGCGTGACTCCTTTTTTCAGCCCGGCGTAAATATTCGCGTCCTTCTTGCAGTCCAAAAAATACCAAACCTCTGTCTTCGGCTCGCCGCCGAGTTCGAGGGCCTTGTGGGCTGGAGGATGCACTTGGACGGAGAGCTTCTCAGAGGCGTCGAGGAGCTTGACCAAAATGGGAAACCGCTCCGAGGAATGGGTGATTGAATCGCGCCCGAAAACCTCCTCGCGATGATGGCGCCAGAGGTCGTTCAGGCTTTTCCCGGTAAACTCGCCTGTGGCCACGACACTTTGCGCGTCCGCGCGATCGACGACCTCCCAAATCTCACCAACCGGAATATCGGCGGGGAGCTTTTTGCCAAACCTCGCGAGTCCAGCACCTCCCCAAACGCGTTTCATGGCGATCGGTTGAAATGTCATCGGAGCATTCATCAGAAACACTCATCCCAGCAGCACGCCGTTGAAGGCAATGGATTTTTCCCGACAACGCCGCCATAGTGTCCGTCTCTCGATTCACTGATGCGATTCGCCCGCTGGTTCATTTACGGTCTGCCTGCTGCCTTGCTGATGCTGATTGGCTTGTCGTTTTGGAACGCCTCGCGCCTCTCGGCGGACAAAAATAACGAGATGTCGCTCGGCCTGCTCGGCGAACCCTCCACGCTGAATCCGATCCAGCAGGCCGACAGCGCCTCGTCACAGGTGACGGGTTCGATTTTCAATGGCCTTCTTAAATACAGCCCTGACCTCGAAATCATCGGTGACCTGGCCAAATCCTGGGCGCTTAACCAAACGACCACTTTTGTTTTTCGCGACGCCTCAAGCGCCGAAGCGGCGGCCGAGATTCTCCAGAGCGCCAAAAAAGACTGGCCCGTCTGGAGCCTAGAGAATGTCTCGACGCGCGGACCGGAGTTGATTTTGCAACTCCGCGAACCAGGCCTCGATGCAAGCAGAAAAATCCGCGCCCTCTTCGAGTCCTCCAACCTAGCCCCCCTCGCCAGCCTTCGTGTTGAAACCAAGGGCAACGCCCGCGAACTCCTCCCCGCCTTGCGACAATCCCTGCCAGCAGGCTCCATTCTCCGAGAGTGGGTCGAGAGCGGCGTGGCGTTCGAGAT
>CAWUMN010000210.1:0-2737 GCA_963923595.1 uncultured bacterium | reverse complement strand
TTGGCAAAAAACCCCAAGGGCGCTCACCGCGGCCAAGCCGTTTTCCGGAAGGCCTACTGCCTTCAGCAAATGGAAAAATACCCGGCTGCCATCGATGAACTCAGCGCCTACCTCGAAACCTACCCCGGCGAGGTTGAAGCCAGCGAGGCGCGCATTCTTCTCGGGAACGCCCTCATGAACGAAGGCTTCATGGAGGACGGCATCGCGGAGTTCAAAAAAATCCCGCCCGAGAATGTGAAGCCCTACGAGGAGGGAGTCTTCCGCACCGCCGAGGCGCTCAAGCTTCTCGAGGAATACGACCAATACCGCGACCTTATGCAGGGCTTCCTCGACAAGCATCCCCGCTCCACCCGCGCCGGCGAGGCGATCGGAAACCTCGGTTGGTATTGGCGCCAGCAGGAGCAACCCGAGAAAGCACGTGAGCTCTACCGCCAAGCCATCCTCGATCTCGGCAAGGATCCGGCGATTCGCTCGGTGGATGACCTCTTCCCCGCCCTCGCCCGCCTGCACCGCAGCCCCGAGGAATCCACGCAATACCTCGCGTGGCTCCGCAACCAAAGCGCCGAGGCGGAAAAAAACAATGCCCGCCCCCTGCAAACCCGCCTCCTTTGGGCCCAAGCCCAGGCCCTTAAAAAATCCGACCCCGCCCAGTCCAAGAACCTCCTGATCCAAGCCGCCGCCAAAGCCGATGTGCGCGAGGACAACCCCGCCTTGCTCGTGGACTTCGCCAACGCCCTCCTTGCGGCCAAACGCGAGAAAGATGGCGAGAAAATGCTTCGCGACGCCCTGCGTTGGAATCCCAGAGCGCTGCAGAAAGACCGCATCCTCGCTGCGCTGGGCGACATCCAACTCCAGCGCGGAAACGACAAGGAGGCCCTCGCCCTCTACACCCGCTTCGAAAAGGAAAACCTCGGTTCCGCCATTTTCGGCCCGACAATGCTCTCGAAAGCCAAACTCCACGCCAGGCGCGGCGAGAACTCCCTGGCCCGCCAAACCCTCGATAGCCTCCTAGCCTCAGAAAATGTCCGCTCCGACCTCAAGGCCGAGTCTCTCTACATGATGGGCGATCTTTACATGCGGGAAAACAACCCGAAAAAAGCCGTCCCGTATTTCATCCAAGTCTACAACATGTATGGACGCTGGAAGCCTTGGGTCGCCAAGTCCTACCTGCAAAGCGCCGAGGCATTGGCCAAGCTCCAGGAGACCGACAAGGCCCGCCGCACCCTCCAGGAAATGCTCGAGAAAACCGAACTCGAGGACTTCCCCGAATTCCCGCTCGCCAAGGAACGCCTCCAAGCCCTCGGCGGCCCGCTCCCGCCTCCAGTGCCCGCCTCGCCCGCCGGTTCAGCAACACAACCCGCCCCGGCCAACGGATGAAATCCACCGCGCTCGCACTCCTGTTTGCCGCCGCCATGCCCCTCTTGGCGCAGGATGTGATTTTGCTCAAAAACGGCACGCGCCGTGTGGGTGAAATCGCCTCCGCCGACGAGACCACACTCCGCCTGCGCGTTTCACTCGACTCCGGCACCACCCCCTATCCGGCCGGTGCCGCTTTGGCCACGGTGGGCATTCCCCGCGCGGATATCGAGGCCATCGAGTTCAAAGCCGACCCCGAGCGTGAGGAACGCCTCCGCACCGCCACTCCCGACCGCCTTTGGGAGGTTGAGATCGACTGGAAAAAAACCGAGCCTTGGCTCTCCGCCCCGCGCTCCCTGGCAGGTGCCATCGGCCTCAAGCTCGGCGCCCTCCTCCTCGCCACGAACGAACCCGCCAAAGCCGCCACCGCCCTCGACCTTTTCACCCGCATCGAGCAAAAATCCTGGAGCGAGCAGGACAGAACCAGCGCCAAGCAAGGCCGCCTCCGCGCCATGGTCGCCACCGGTCGTGCCGCCGAGGCGATCGATCAGGCGAAGCAACTCGCCGCCGAGTCCGAGAATCCCGAAATCCTCATTGAGGCGAATTACATCATGGCCAAAGGGGCCGATGCCGATCTCAAGACCTTCCTCGAGGAAAATCCCCGCTGGGAACAGGACCCAAATGTCATCGACCAGCGCCACCAACTCTACAACCGCGTCCTCGAACTCTACCTTTACCCGAGCCTCTTCCACGGCTCCGACGATACCCGCTCCGCGCGTGGACTCTGGGGAGCCGTGGGCGTTTACCGCATGTCGAACAACATGCCGCTCGCCATAGAGACCGCGCGCGACATCACCGTTCTCCACCCCGCCACCACCGAGGCCAAGCTCGCCCAGGAATTCCTCGCCTCCCTCAAGCCCGAGGAACTCGCCGGCGACTACGAAGCCGAAGCCCGCAAGGAACTCGCCGAGGGTATGACCAAATCTCAGGCTCCCACTCCGGAACCATCACCCGAGCCCGAATCCACAAAAACTGAAACGAAGAAAAAGAAAAAAACATGACCACGCAAACACAACTTATCCACAGCCGATCCCACGGAATCCCAACCCGAAAGACCTTTCCGGCGATTCTGACCCTGCTGCTTTTTTTGTTCCTTCTGGGTCCGATCAGCTCCGCGCAGGCGATGGGAGTTTCCAGCGATAAAAGCCTCCTCGACCTCTACAAGGAGGGCGGCCCGATCATGCACATCATCGCCCTCTGCTCGGTCGCGGTCACATCCATCGGCGGCTACTGCGCCCTCATGTTCCGCAAAAAGAAATTGATGCCGCCCGCGCTGGTGGGCCAGTTGAACAACTACATGGCGCAACGCGACCTCGAGAGC
>CAWUMN010000209.1:0-2751 GCA_963923595.1 uncultured bacterium | reverse complement strand
CTCGACCGCTGGAACGACATCTTCAACATTCTCGACCAAAACACCATGAGCGGCCTCTCCGACAGCGTCCGCTTGATGTTTCTCGCCCGCGCCGCCCAAAAATCCGGCGACTCCACAAAAGCCACCGAAAACTGGAACGAAATGCACCGCACCCTCCTTTACGAAAAACCCGAGGTCGTTTCCTTCGTGGCCGCCTACACAGTCCGGATCGGGGAGAACGAACACGCCGCAAAGGTTTTCAAAGTCATGTCCTCCCGCCGTGAAACTGCTCTCGAGGGCTTTCTCGGCCTCATCCGCTGCACACCCAAAAACTCCCCCGCCGTCGATGTCATCCCCATCTACAACGAATTCCTCGAGGTTTTTCCGAACATCGAGGAGGCCCGCCGCGACCTCACCTACCTCCAACTCCTCACGAACCAAAATCTCTTCGACGCCTCCATCGCCGCCCACGAAGCCTTGAAACAATCCCCGAATTCCCTCGCCGCTATGAGCCTCTCCGCCCTCGCGCACCTCAAGAACAACGACCCCGCACTGTCTGATGCCATCTACAAGGACAAGCTCATCCCCTGGTCCACCGCTCCCGACATCTGGAAAAATGTCCGCGCCGCCGTGCTCTATGCCACCGGCAAAAAATCAGAAGCCGACGAGTTGGCATCCAGCATCGATAAGAACCAGCTCCGCCCCGAGGAACGCGCGCTACTGCCTGCGGATTGACCCGCCATGCCTCCCGGAGCCGAAAAGTCCGCCACCTGCCGTCAGGACGAAGTCCTCCGCGAAATCAAATCCTCCGGCCCCCTGCCCGTCCGCCCGCTCGCCGAAAAGCTCGGCCTCAGCTACATGGGCGCGAAATCCCACTGCCTCGCCCTCGAGAAACGAGGCCTCCTCTCAAGCCGAAACACCCACCACGGCCCCGGCCGCCCGCTTCTCGTCTACGCCCTCACCCGCCGCGGCCAGGCTTGGTTCGAGGAGAACGACAACTCCGCCGCGATCTCGATCCTCCGCCACGCTCAAAACCTCTTCGGTCCCGCCAGCGCCGGCAAACTCCTCTTCCTCTACTTCCAGGAACGAATTGAAAAATACCGCGCCGCGATTCCCGCCAACCTCCCGATCCCCGAAAAAATGGAACGCCTCGCCGCGCTCCGCGACACCGAGGGCCACATGGCCTCGCTCGAAGTCGGCTACCGCATCATCGAGCGCCACAACCCCCATGCCGCCCTCCACAAGGCCTTCCCCGAGGCCGACGCCCTCGAAGAAGCCTTATTCCGCCAAATCCTCGGAGTCCCCGTCCGTCGCAAAACCCAAATCCTCGGCGACCAATACGAGATTCGGCACGAACTCCACACGCCGATCCCGCAGCGGCCGGCCTGATCCGCGCTACTCCAGCGAATACTTCCGCCCCGGCTCGGGCATCAAAACCTCGGCTCCCTCGAGCCCCTTGAAAAACTCGAACTGGAACCACTGCATCGCCGACTCATCGCCGTGCACCAGCACGACCTTCGAGGGTTTCAGCGCCAGCACATAGTTGCGCAAAGTCTCGCGGCTCGAGTGCGCGCTGAAGCTGAACTCCTCCACCCGGCAACGCACCGGCACGGGCGGGTGCTCCTTGTCGAGTTTCACCTCGTCCCCCGGCGACGCTTTGCGGATTTTTGCCGCCGGCGAGTCGGGGTCGGAATAGCCGACAAAAAACAAACTCTGTGACGCATCGCCCAGGACCCGTCGCGCGAAGATGTTCGAGAGCGTGTGCTCGGTCATCATTCCACTCGAAAGCGCGTAGATCGCCTTCTTGCGCGGCACGGCCTCCGCGATCTCGCGGCCGGACAGCACATACGGCGCCATCTCTTGGAGCAACTGCAACTCGGGGTGGTTCCGCGTGGAGTTACCCGCCAGCGCGTCATAGACCGTCGTGACCTTCACACTCAGCCCGCCGATATAGATCGGCAGCGCCGGAATCTCGCCGTGGAGCCGCATTTTCCAAAGGATCGCTAGGATTTCCTGCGTCTTGCCGAGTGCGAAGACCGGAATTGTCACCGTCCCGCCGTCATCAATCGCCCGCCGCACCGCCCGAGAGAACCTCTCCTCCTCGCCGGCCCGCGTGAAGCCAACCGGTGTTTGCGCGTCGCCCCGCGTCGTCTCCATGATCAGAAAATCCACCCGATCCTCCGGAAAATCCGCCCCGCTCATGATCGTCTGGTTTTCGAAATTCACATCGCCCGTGTAGAAGAGCGACTTCCCCTTGTGCCGGATCATCACGCCCGCCGAGCCGAGAATATGCCCGGCGTGGTAGAACTCGAAAGTCACCTCGTCATCATCCACCGATGGCTCGCCCGCGAGGTTATAGCGCTGGCGCAAGCCGCACCGCACCCAGGCCTGCTCGCAAAAATCCACCCCCCGGTGCGTGAAGAGTGGATACTCCATCAGGCTCAATTCCTCCCGCTGGCGCGTCATCACGCTCACTGAATTGTGCAGCATGATCTCGCAAATGTGCGCCGTCGGCTCGGTCATGAAAACCGGCGCCTGCGGCTCGCGGCGCGTCAGCACCGGCAACGAGCCGATATGGTCCTGGTGCGCGTGGGTGATGATGATCGCGTCCACCGAACCCTCGGGAACCTTCGAAAAATCCGCCGTCGTCCCGAGTCCATCGACCTTCGGGTCGGCACCCGCATCAAGAATGATGTTCTTCCCCCCGACCCGGATCCAATAAGAGTTCGCGCCGATTCCCAAGTGGCGCGTGAGATTGACGAAATCCATTCC
>CAWUMN010000208.1:0-2761 GCA_963923595.1 uncultured bacterium | reverse complement strand
TTGCGCGTCGTGCCACGGGGCGGAAATGCAGGGCGGGGGCGGTGGCGCGCTGGCGGATGGGGTTTGGAAACACGGCTCGACCGATGCGGACATCGCCGCCGCGATCGCCCAAGGGGTCCCCGACGCGGGCATGCCGGCGTTCGGCCAATCGCTTTCTCCGGAAACGATCCGCGCCTTGGTGGTCTACATCCGCGAGAAGGAAAAAGCCTTTGTGCAATCGGGGAAAACCTCGGCGCCGAAACTCCCTGACGGTCCGGTGCGAACTAAACACACCACCCACATCGTGGAGCCGGTGGTCACGGGCGGGTTGGAAACCCCTTGGGCACTGGCGTTCCTGCCCGATGGCCGCAAGCTCGTGACCGAGCGGATCGGGCGGTTGAGGATTCTTGACCAAGCCTGGAAATTGGACCCCAAGCCGGTTCGCGGCACCCCGGCGGTGCTGGCCTCGGGGCAAGGCGGGCTCATGGATGTCGCGCCCGCGCCGGACGCCGGAACCAGCGGGTGGATTTACTTGTCCTATTCCGCGCCGGCTCCGGATGGCTCGAAATCCTCGATGACGAAAATCTCGCGCGGGCGGTTGGCGGGCGGCGAGTGGACCGACGAGCAAACCATCTTCGAGGCCGATCCGAAGCACTACACGACAAGCGGCAGGCACTTCGGATCGCGCATCGTCTTCGACAGCGGGCATGTGTTTTTTTCGATCGGGGAACGCGGCGAGCAAGACAAGGCTCAAGACATCGGACTTCCCAATGGCAAAATCTACCGCGTTCTGCCCGACGGAAAAATCCCCGCCGACAATCCATTCGCCAACCGCCCGGACGCTCTCGCGGCGGTGTGGAGCTACGGCCACCGCAACCCGCAGGGCCTCGCGGTCGATCCGCGTGACCACAGGATTTACGAAACCGAGCACGGACCGCGCGGCGGCGATGAGTTCAACCGCATCCTCCAAGGCGCGAACTACGGTTGGCCGTTGGTGTGTTTCGGAATGAACTACGACGGAACGCCGCTCTCGGCGCTCACTGAAAAAGAGGAGATCGAGCCGCCGCTCCACCACTGGACGCCCTCGATCGCGACCTGCGGCCTGGCTTTTTACAACGGCGACGCGTTCCCCGAATGGAAAAACGACTTTTTCGCCGGAGGTCTGCGGGGCGAACTCCACCGCTTGAGGCTGGGTGACGGTAAGGTCATCGAAGATGAGGTGGTGCTCGAGGGCGCGGGCCGCGTGCGGGATGTTCGATGCGGACCCGATGGATTGATTTATGTCGTTTTGAACAACCCCGACATCATCGTGCGCCTCGCTCCCGCCAGCCCGGAGAGCGGCTCGGGAAGATGAAAAACACAGGCGCACGAGCGGCCTTCACACTCGTGGAGTTGCTCGTCACCATCGCGATTGTTTCGATACTTGCCGCGCTTTTATTGTCTGCCGTTGGCTCGGCGCGGAGTGCCAGTGACCGAACAAAAGCCATTGCGAACATGCGTTCGATCGGAAGCGCCATCGGCCTCTACGCCGCCGACAAAGACAGCCTCCTCCCCGGCCCGCTTTGGCCCGGTCAACTCGCCGAACTCGACCCCAACCGCGCCGGGCGTCTCGTGCGCGAACTCGCTCCGTATCTCGGAATCGAAACGCCTGCTCAGCCACAAGTGATGGAGCTTTTCATGCCTCCCGCCTATCGCAAAGTCACCGCGCCCGCCGCGCTCCCCACCTCCCGCACTTTCGTGATGAACATGGCGGTCGCGAGCGGCAATGCGACGATCAATCCCTGGGGTTCGCTCGCCGCCAATGATGGCTCCGGCCCGTTGCGCTTGGGATCCATCCCCGCGGACGCGTGGGGATTTTCCGATGCCGACCGCCAGCACCCGCGCGTCGTTGGCGCCTCTTGGGCCGCAAACACTCCCGTCGAGCCGATCCACAAAAAACGGCTCGCGTGGTTTTTCAACGGCTCGGTCGCACCGGTGGAGACGGCAGACCTCCAGTAACCGCGTTTTTTTCGCCGAGTTCTGAACGGCCTGCGTGGCGGCGTGTCTAACGACAACCACGCACGAAAATCGAATCATGAAATCTCTCCTCACGCTCTGCCTGCTCGCCGCCTCGACCCTCTCCTGCTTCGCCCACGGTTCCATGGCGAATCCGATCAGCCGGGTCTATGAGGTCTTTTTGGAAAATCCGATGACACCGACGAGCGAGGCCGGCAAGGCCGCTGTGGCGGTGGCCGGAACCCAGGCGTTCTACGATTGGCACGAGGTGAGCCTGCTCACTCCACAGCGCAACTACTCCCAACTCATCCCCGACGGCCAGCTCGCCAGCGCGGGCCGCACGAAGTATGCGGGACTCGATCTCGTGCGGCTGGATTGGCCGGCGACCAAGGTGCAAGCGGGTCGCTACGATTGTTGCTTCTCCGCGCCGACACCGCATGAGCCCAGCAGCTTCCAGGCGTTCATCACCAAAAGCACCTACGACCCCACGAAACCGCTCAAATGGGCTGATCTCGAGCCGCTGCCCCTGCTCGCCACACCCGTTCTCGACGGCAACACCTACCGGTTTTCCGTGAACATGCCGCAGCGCGTCGGGCGGCATATTCTCTATGTGATCTGGCAACGCGACGATCCCGCCGGCGAGGCGTTTTTCTCCACAAGCGATCTCGATTTCGGCGGCTTCAATTTCGATCCCGCCCTCCAACCCACCGTTCCTCCCGCCCCGAAAAAAGCTACGATCCCCGGCGGCTGTGGCACCGGCTGCACCTGCGAAAAACCCACTACAACC
>CAWUMN010000207.1:0-2794 GCA_963923595.1 uncultured bacterium | reverse complement strand
CCCTCGAATGGTCGATCCCTTCGCCTCCAGGACACGGCAACTTCCCCAAGACCCCGACCGTTTATCACGGGCCCTACGAATACAGCGTTCCCGGCATCGACAAGGATTACCTCCCGCAAAACGAGCCGGCACCTGCCAGCGCCCGCTTGGAATCGCACTAATCGCGTCCGCGAATGGACGCAGCCAGCTCGATCGTCACTACACGCCGCGTCGCCTTGCACCTCTGGTGTCTGGCGACCTTGACGGCAACATTTGTGCTTCTTTGCAGCGGCGGGATCGTGACCTCGAAAGGCGTCGGGATGTCCGTCCCCGACTGGCCGACCACCTACGGCTACAACATGTTTTTCTTCCCGATCTCGAGCTGGGTAGGCGGGATTTTCCATGAACACCTCCACCGCCTCATAGCTTCGGGAATCGGCCTCATGACGATGATCCTCACGGTCTCGACTCTCGCGGTGGAACCCCGCCGCTGGGTCAAAAACCTTGCGGTGATCGCGTTTTTCGCCGTCTGCCTCCAAGGCCTACTAGGCGGCCTGCGGGTTTCGCTCTACAAAAATGAAATCGGCATCTTCCATGGCATGCTCGCCCAATCGTTTTTCTGCACGCTGGGCATTCTGGCGGTGAGCACCAGCCCGGGCTTCATCCGCAAAAAGTGGGACATCTTCCTCCCCCACCCGTTCCTCAAAAAAATCGTCCTGCTTGCCACTGCGCTGATCTTTGTCCAACTCGGCCTCGGCGCTTCGATGCGCCACGCGCACCTCGGCCTCTCGATTCCCGATTTCCCCCTCGCCTACGGAAAAATCATACCCGACACCTCCACCGCGACAGTGCAGAAAATCAACGAAGCCCGCATCGCCGACCACCAGATGCCGACCACCCCCGCCCAGATCTGGCTTCAAATGGGCCACCGCTCGATGGCCTTCGTCATCCTTGGCGTTGTCGCCGCCGTTGCAGCGCTCTCTTTTTCCAACCCCGTCGCCCGCTCCGCCGTGCCATGGGCCGCCGTTTGGCTCGGCATGATTCTTTGCCAGATCGGCCTCGGTGCCTGGACCGTTTGGTCGAACAAGGCCGCCGACATCGCGACCTCCCACATGGCCCTCGGAGCCCTCTCTCTGCTCGTCGGCGTGCTTTTCACCTTTCGCTTGTTCCGCGCCTCTGAAAGCGGTCGCTTCACTGCGCCCGACGCCCCGCACACCGCCAATCTCTCCCGCGTCGCATGAAGCCCGCCGCCGTGCCAACAGAGTTGCAAAAAACCGCCCTTTTGGACGATGTCATGGAGCTGGTTAAAGCGCGCCTCTCGCTTCTCGTCCTGCTCACCACACTGGTCGGCTTCCTGATCGCCTGGCGCGGCCCGATGCACTGGGTGCTCCTCTCCGCCACCCTCCTCGGCACCGCCCTCTGCGCCGGCGGCGCCGCCGCCCTGAACCAATGGATGGAACGCGACATCGACGCCCGGATGAAACGCACACGCGAGCGCCCCCTCCCCGCCGGCCGTATGTCGCCCCGCGACGCCTTGCTTTTCGGCCTGCTCTTTTCCATCTCTGGCATCGCGATCCTCGGCCTCTTCACCAATCTCCGCGCCGCCTTCCTCGCTTTTGCCACCATCGCGATCTACATCGTCGTCTACACCCCGATGAAGCGCATGAGTTCACTGAACACCCTTGTCGGCGCGATCCCCGGAGCCCTTCCACCGCTCATCGGCTGGGTCGCCGCGCGCGGCAGCTATGGACTCGAGGGCGGGCTTCTTTTCGCGACCCTCTTTTTCTGGCAAATGCCCCACTTCCTCGCCATCGCGTGGATGTTCCGCGACGACTACAAGGCCGGCGGATGCGTGATGCTCACCGACAGCGATCCCGACGGCTCGATGACCGGCCGCCAAGCCCTCCTCTACTCGATCTGTCTGCTCGTGATCTCGCTGTTGCCTGGCTTCCTCGGTTTCAACTCCCCGCTCTATTTCTACGGCGCACTTCTGCTCGGCCTCGGCTTTTCCGCATTCGCCGCGATCTTTCTCCTTCGCCGCGACCGCGACTCGGCCCGCAACCTCTTTTTCGTCTCCATCCTTTACCTTCCGCTTCTGCTCGGCCTTCTGGTGGCCACGATCCGATGAGCAATAAGCCCCGCCGCGCCAATTTCCGCCTCATGGTGATCCTCTGGATCTTCGCCGTGGGATTGACCGCGCTCGTTTTAATCCTTATGAACTTTCGAGGTCCGATGACCTGACCTTGATTTTTCTAAAAAAAAACAACCAAGCACACCATGTCCAGCGCCGCCCTGACCCACGATTCTCACGACCATCCTAGCGCCCCGCCCGCCGTCGCCAAATTTGGCATGATCATGTTCCTCATCTCCGAGGGCATGCTGTTCGCCGGCCTCCTCGGCGGCTACTTCGTCCTCCGTTGGTCGGAAGTTGGATTCCCCTGGCAGGCCGGCCACGCCTGGCCACGCGGCGAAGGCGTCCCTCACCTCCCCGTCTTCCTCACCTCGATCAACACGATTTTCCTCGTCGCTAGCAGCTTCACCTTCCACTTCGCCGAAGTCGCCGTCGCCAAGCGCAAATCCGGTCTCGGCTGGCTCGCCGTCACGATCTGCCTCGGCGCCCTCTTCGTCGGCATCCAGTGCTTCGAGTGGACCCACCTTTACCATGAAGGCCTCTGGTTCAACACCGGCGGCGTCTATGGCTCGAGCTTCTTTTTGATCACCGGCTTCCACGGCATGCACGTGGCCCTCGGCGTTCTGCTGATCCTCTGGTGCTTCTTGCGCCAGCTTTTCACGAAGTGCTTCACGCCCGAATACC
>CAWUMN010000206.1:0-2805 GCA_963923595.1 uncultured bacterium | reverse complement strand
AGGCCGCCGGAATCGCGACGGTTGAGGTGTCGCAGTTCACCGGGTCGCCGGAAATTCTCGAAGGTCGCGTGAAGACTCTCCATCCGCGCATCCACGGCGGGCTTCTTTACATTCGCGGCAACGCCCATCACGAGGAACAGGCCAAGGCTCACGGCATCCGGCCGATCGATCTCGTCGTGGTGAATCTCTACCCGTTCGAGGAAACGATCGCCCGCGAGGATGTGACCTTGCCCGAGGCGATCGAGCAGATCGACATTGGTGGTCCATCGATGATCCGCAGCGCCTCGAAAAACTACCAATCCGTCTGCGTGGTCACCGATCCTTCCGATTACGCGGCCGTGCTCGAGGACATGAAGGAGGAAAACGGGGGCACGACCCTCGTGCTCCGCGAGCGGCTTGCGATCAAAGCCTTCGCAACCACATCGGCCTACGACTCCGCGATTTCCTGTTACCTCAACCGCGAGCAGCAGACCTGCAGCCGCTTTCGCCTCGAACTGCCCCTCGAGATGCGACTCCGCTACGGCGAGAACCCGCACCAGCAGGCCGAACTTTACGGGGACTTCGGCTCGTATTTTGAAAAACTCCAAGGCAAGGAACTTTCCTATAACAATATTCTCGATATCAGCGCGGCGGCGGCCCTGATTTCCGAATTCTCCAAGCCCACGGTGGCGATCCTCAAACACAACAATCCTTGTGGCGTGGGCACCGATTCGGACCTGCGCGAGGCGTGGGAAAAGGCGTTCGCCACGGACAAGCAAGCGCCATTTGGTGGAGTCATCATCTGCAACCAGCCGGTCACCCTCGATCTCGCCAAGGCGATCTGCGAGATTTTCAGCGAGGTCATCATCGCGCCGGAGTTCGACTCCGAGGCCCGCTCGCTCCTTCAGAAAAAGAAAAACCTCCGGCTCATGCGTGTGCTCAAGCCGCTCACCCAGAGCGAACGCGACATCCGCAGCGTGCTCGGCGGTTTGCTCGTGCAGGACTGCGACACCGCCGACATTCCCGAACTCGAGCACAAGGTCGTCACCTCCCGCCCGCCCACGAAGGCTGAGATCGAGGCGATGGAATTCGGTTGGAAGGTTGTGAAGCATGTCAAATCCAATGCCATCGTTTACGCGGGCTCCGACCGCACGCTCGGCATCGGCGCAGGCCAGATGTCGCGCGTGGACGCCTCCCGCATCGCTGTTTGGAAGGCGCAGGAAGCGGGGCTCTCGCTCAAAGGCAGCGCGGTCTGCAGTGATGCGTTTTTCCCGTTCCCCGACGGCTTGATCGCCGCCGCCGAGGCTGGCGCCACCGCTGCGATCCAGCCCGGTGGATCCGTGCGCGACGCCGAGGTCATCCAGGCCGCCAACGAAAAAGGCGTGGCGATGGTCTTCACCGGCAACCGCCACTTCCGGCACTAACTGGATTTTTCCCATGGGCCGCCTCGCCGTCATCACCTGCGGGCCGGCCCATGCTCCGATCGATTCCGTTCGGCGGATCACCAATTTCGCCACGGGGGAAATTGGAACCCTTCTTGCGCACGAACTCTCCTCGCGCGGCATCGAGGTCGTTTGCTTTCGAGGGGAAGGGAGCACCGCGCCCGCACCCGAGGGCGTGGAGTTGAGGGAATTCAGCACGAACGAATCGCTCGCCCGGGCGCTGCGGGAATTGCCGCGCCCACCGGATTTGTTTTTCCACGCTGCGGCGCTGTGTGATTTCGAGGTTGCGGAAATCAATGGCGCCGCTCCGCAAAGCAAACTCTCGAGCCGCTGCGAGTCCCTCGTTCTGACGCTCCGGCCCGCGCCAAAAATCCTCGCGTCGCTGAGGGAGCTTTTCCCCGCCGCAAAAATCGTCGGCTGGAAATACGAGCTCGACGGCAACCAGACCGACGCCCTCGCGTGCGCCTACCGCCAACTCGCCGAATGCCGCAGCGATGCCTGCGTAGTCAACGGCGCCGCCTACGGGCCGGGCTTTGGAATTGTGATGGCCGGAGCCGGCGGCCTGTTGCATTCGCCCGACAAAACCTCCCTCGCCCGCGCGTTGGCCGACCGCTTCGCCGCGTAGCCCTGACCTTTTCCTGATTGCCTCGCGCGGTTTGGCGTTCTAGTTTTCCCCCTCAAGCCGGCGTGGCGGAATTGGCAGACGCGCGCGACTCAAAATCGCGTTCCTCACGGAGTGTGGGTTCGAGACCCTCCGCCGGTAGTTTTTATTTTTTCACAACCTCCATCCAACGACCCATGCCCACACTTCCCAAAATCGGAATCCGCCCGACGATCGATGGCCGCCTTGGCGGCGTTCGCGAATCCCTCGAGAAACAAACCATGGCGATGGCGAAGAACACCGCCCGCCTGATCAGCTCGAACCTCCGCCATCACACGGGCGAGGAGGTCGAGTGTGTGATCGCCGACACCTGCATCGGCGGGATCGCCGAGGCGGCGGCCTGTGCCGACAAATTCCGTCGCGAGGGCGTGGGAGTGTCGCTCACCGTGACTCCCTGCTGGTGCTATGGCTCCGAGACCATGGACATGGACCCGCACACGCCGAAAGCCGTTTGGGGCTTCAACGGCACCGAGCGTCCCGGCGCGGTCTACCTCGCCGCCGTTCTCGCCGCGCACACGCAAAAGGGTCTGCCCGCTTTTGGAATCTATGGCCGCGATGTGCAGGACGCCGGCGACCAAAAAATCCCCGCCGATGTCGCGGAGAAAATTCTGCGTTTCGCCCGCGCCGGCCTCGCCACTGCGACGATGCGCGGCCGTTCCTATCTCGCGATGGGCGGCACCTCGATGGGCATCGCCGGCTCGATCGTCGATCCCTCTCTCTTCG
>CAWUMN010000205.1:0-2810 GCA_963923595.1 uncultured bacterium | reverse complement strand
GATGTTCATGTGGTCGTCCTCCACGCCTTGACGCGCGGAAAAGTGGTCGTGGATCAAGCAAGCCCTCACGCCGCGCACCTGGTTCGCGCACACCGAGGCCCCGACCCCGCTACCGCAGATCGCGATCCCGCGCTCCAATTCCTTGGCAGCAACGGCCCGTGCAAGCGGAAAAACAAAATCGGGATAATCATCGCCCGGCTCAAGCGAATGCGCGCCGAAATCAACAACCTCATGACCTGCTTGGCGCAACCTCCCGACGAGTTCCTCTTTCAAAGCGAATCCCCCATGGTCCGTGGCCAGTCCGATTTTCATGGCTCCCTCATGCCTGATCGCCGCCGAAAAGTAAACCTCCCGCCTGCCATCATTTTTGCCTTTGATTCCCAGGCTTCCACATTCATCTTTTTCGCCATGAAACGCGCCATCCTTGCCCTCCTTCTCGCCATCATTCCCCTCCAAGCCTCCGACCTCTGGAGCACCAACTACGAGGAATCCCTGAAAAAAGCCGCCGCGGAGAACCGCATGGTCCTCTTGGAATTCACCGGTTCCGACTGGTGCCCTCCCTGCAAAAAACTCGCCGAGGATGTCTTCGCCCAACCGCCTTTCGCCGAATTCGCCAGCGCGAACCTCGTTCCCGTGAAACTCGACTTCCCCCGCCGAGCCGAGCAATCCGAGGAGCAGAGAGCCGCCAACCAAGCCCTCGCCAAGAAATACCAAGTCGAAGGTTTCCCGACCGTCATTCTCCTCGACAGCAAAGGCGCCGAACTTGCCCGCGAGGTGGGCTACGGCGGAGGTGGCGTCACGGCCTTCATCAACTGGGTGAACAAAAACAAAAAATAACCCGCACTCTGTGAACGAAGTCCTCGATCTCTTCCGCAAAACCGGCGCGCTTCTCCACGGGCATTTCGTTCTCCGGAGCGGTTTGCACAGCCGCGAGTTTTTCCAGTGCGCCCTCCTGTTGCAGGACGCCCCCATCGCCGCGCAGGTCTGCGGAATGCTGGCAGATAAACTCAAGCCCTTCGAGGCCAGCACCGTGGTTTCCCCTGCTGTCGGCGGAATCATCGTTGGCCAGGAAGTCGCCCGCCATTTGGGCAAAAAACACATCTTCGTGGAAAAAGACGGCAATGGTGGACTCGTCCTGCGCCGTGGTTTTCAAATCACCCCCGGCGAGCGTTTCGTGGTGGCCGAGGATGTCGTCACCCGCGGCGGCCGCGTTCAGGAGACCATCCAAATCATCCGCGACCACGGCGGCATCGTCGTCGCCGCTGGATCGATCGTGGACCGCAGCTCGGGCCAACTTCCCGACTTCGGATGCCCGTTCGTTTCGCTCGTTCAAATGAATGTCGAAACCTTCGATCCCGCCAATCTCCCCGAGGATTTAAGGGCGACCCCCGCGATGAAACCCGGCAGCAAATAAGCTCCCCGCTCAGGGGTTGTTTTTACTGGCGCGGGGGTGCATCTGTGCCATCGTCACGGCTCGTATATCTAAGCCTATGATACCTGAACTCTTTGTTTACGCAGTCTTCGGCATCGCCCTCATCGCCGGTATCACCATCGTGGTGGTCCTGATCAACTTCTTTGGCACCTGGCTCCGCGCCAAGCTCGCCGGCGCCGCGGTTTCCTTCGCCAAACTCATCGGAATGCGCCTCCGCCGCGTGCCTACCGGCCTGATCGTGGACAACCGCATCACCGCCGTGAAGGCGGGCATCGACCTCGACACCGACCCGCTTGAGGCCCACTACCTCGCCGGTGGCAATGTCTCCCATGTCGTCCTCGCCCTCATCGCCGCCGCGAAGGCCGGCCTGCCGCTGGATTTCGACCGCGCCTGCGCCATCGACCTCGCTATCAAGGGCACCTCGAAAACCGTCCTCGAGGCGGTCCGCACCAGCATCAACCCGAAGGTCATCGACTGCCCGAACCCCGCCAGCGGCAAAGTTACCATCGACGCGGTGGCCCGCGACGGCATCGGGGTCAAGGCCCGAGCCCGCGTGACCGTCCGCTCGAACCTCAACCGCTTCGTCGGCGGCGCCACCGAGGAAACCATCATCGCCCGCGTCGGCGAAGGCATCATCACCTCCATCGGCTCCTCGGTTTCCTACAAGGATGTCCTCGAAAACCCCGACCGCATCTCGAAGACCGTCCTCCAAAAAGGCCTCGATACCGGCACCGCCTTCGAAATTCTCTCCGTGGACATCGCGGATGTGGATATCGGCGACAACATCGGTGCGAAGCTCCAGGCCGAGCAGGCCGAGGCGGACAAGGTCGTCGCCCAGGCCAAGGCGGAAATGCGCCGTGCCGCCGCTGTCGCCACCGAGCAGGAAATGAAAGCTCGCACCCAGGAAATGCAGGCCAAGGTGGTCGAGGCCGAGGCCCAGGTGCCCCTCGCCATGGCCGAAGCTTTTCGCTCCGGAAATCTCGGCATCATGGACTACATGCGGATGAAGAATCTCCAGTCGGACACCGCCATGCGCGAATCCATAGCCAACCCCGGCGCGTCCACCCCCGCCTGACGCGGCATGGAACAACTCGTCCTGCTCCTCGTCATCGCGGCGATCAGCCTGGTGAATTGGCTGATCGAGCGGTCGGCGAAATTGCGCGAGAAGCGGCACCTTGAAAAAGAGGCCGCCAACCGGGGCCAGCCGCCACCGGTTTTCGCGCCAGAACCTCCCACGCCCCGCGAGGAGATCGAGGAGCACATGCGCCGGATGCTTGAATCCCTCGGCGTCCCCGTGGAGGAACCCCGCCCGCTGCCTGCGCCACCCGCTCCGGCCGTAGTTTTCCAAGAGCCACCCACCCCGCCGCCTTTGCCAAAA
>CAWUMN010000204.1:0-2831 GCA_963923595.1 uncultured bacterium | reverse complement strand
TCAAGTAAACGCTACCGGCAAAATATAAAATCTACTTGCTAGGTCGCTTTGGTATTACAGAGCCCGATTCGCCTGTAAATCAAGGTGGAAGCTTTTATGTCGTCTGAACCCTATTCCGATTTTCGGGGACCACCTCATCCCGGTAGCGGCGCGATCCCTCATCCGAAATCGCCTTTCCCTAAAAGAAAAACCTCGCCGCATGTGGGGCTTCCGATTAAGTAAATCGCCCATGAATGCTCGTTTCCTTGCCGCGACCGCTTTGATCGCCCTCGTTTTTCCAGCCTGTAAAAAAACCGCGCCACCCCTGCCCCCGCCGCCGAATGTCCAGGTCACCCCGGTCCTGAAAAAAGATGTTATCGCCTCGCAAAAGTGGGTCGGCCTGCTTGATGGTTTCCAGAACGCCAATATCCAAGCCCAAGTCACCGGCTACCTCCTCACCCAAAATTACAAAGAGGGCTCGATGGTCAAAAAGGGCGACACGCTTTTCACGATCGATCCACGCCCGTTTCAAGCGGCTCTCGCGCAGGCTCAAGCCCAATACGCCAGCGCCGTGGCCAAGGCACAGCTCCAAGAGTTGACCCTCCAAAAACAAACCCAGCTTTATCAGACCAAAGTCATTAGCGAGCAGGCCTACCAGACTTCGTATCAGGATACGCAGGCAGCAATTGCAGATGTCGCGGCCGCCCAGGCCGCCATGCAGTCGGCCCAGGTCAACCTCGGCTATTGCACAATCACCGCCCCGTTCGATGGCGTCGTCGGCGTCGCCCAAGCCCAGATCGGCGACCTTGTTGGTCCGGGCGGTCGAGTGGCCATCCTCACTCAGGCCTCCCAGATCGACATGATGAAAATGAATTTCTTCATCACCGAGGCGGAATACCTTCAACTTGCCGATCTTATCAACCGCCTTGATGCCACGCCGAAGGAGGATCGCAGGGCACGCCTCACGCTTACGCTTGCCGACGGAACGCAATATCCGGAACTCGGCAAATATGATTTCCTGAATCGCCAGATCAACACCTCAACCGGAACCATTCAAGTTACGGCCCTCTTTCCGAATCCCGAAGGTCTTCTCCGTCCCGGTTTGTTCGCCACTGTCTCTGGGCCGGTTACGCAAATCAATGGCGCGCTGCTCGTTCCTCAAAAAGCGGCTGTCGAACTCCAAGGCACCTTCTTCATTTCCTCCGTCCAACCCGACGGCACGGTGAAATCCGTTCCCGTTAAGCTCGGCCCGGCCCTCGGCCCCTGGCAGGTTGTGACAGGTTCTCTCACCGAGGGCGAAAAAATCATCGTCGAGGGAGTCGAAAAAGCCCGCCCAGGTATGAAGGTCAATGTCACAGAGTGGAAAGCCCCGCCCCCACCTGAACTCCCCACCGCTCCGCCCGCCAAAGCCACTCCCGAGCCCTCGCCCGCCCCAGCTGCCAAGTAAGGACCGCCGCCCATGTCGAATTTCTTCATCCGCCGCCCGATCGTGGCGATGGTCATCGCGATCATCACGGTGATCATCGGCCTGGTTTCCATGGCCAGCCTGCCGGTCGCGCAGTTCCCGAACATCGTCCCTCCCCAAATCCAAGTCTCGACCACTTATGTGGGCGCTGACGCACTGACTGTTGAGCAATCCGTCGCCACGCCGATCGAGCAGCAAATGAGCGGCGTCGAGGGAATGGAATACATGTATTCCATCAACGCCAACTCGGGCATCATGAGCCTGAATGTCATCTTCGGCACAAATACCGAGCCGACGACCGACCAAATTCTCGCCCAGATGCGCCAGACGCAGGCATCCTCCCAGCTTCCGGCGGAGGTCAAAAACTACGGCGTTACCGTCCAGCAATCCCTCTCCGCGCCGCTCGGCGTTTTTGTTCTCTCCTCGCCCGGCGGCGAGTTCGACCCCACCTTTTTGGCGAACTACGCCTACATCAACCTCAACGACCCGCTCACCCGCATCCCCGGCATCGGCAGCGTGAGCATCTTCGGCGCGGGCGAATACGCCATGCGCATCTGGGTTAAGCCCGACCGACTCGCCACGCTGAACATCACGGTGCCCGAGGTCATCGCCGCCGTCAACGCCCAGAACAAGGTCAATCCCGCCGGCCAGATCGGCGGCGAGCCGGTTCCCGCCGGCCAGGTTTTCACCTTCACTGTCACAACCACGAGCCGCCTCACGACTGTCGAGGAGTTTGAAAACATCGTCATCCGCGCCGATCCCGACGGCTCGATCGTGCGGGTGAAGGATGTCGCGCGCGTCGAACTCGGCGGCCAAGTCTACAACATCCGCGGCCGCTTCCAGGGCCAGAACGGCTGCATCATCGCGATCTACCAGCTTCCCGGCTCGAACGCCGTGGATACCATGAAACAGGCCCGCGCGTTTTTCGAAGAACAAGCCAAGCGATTCCCCTCCGGCCTCCAATACACCGTCGCGCTCGACACCACGCTCGCGATCACCGACGGAATGAAGGAAATCGTGAAGACCCTCTTCGAGGCGATGGCTCTCGTGATTCTGGTGGTCTTCATCTTCCTGCAAGGCTGGCGCGCGACCCTCATCCCGCTTATCGCCGTGCCGGTTTCTCTGATTGGCACCTTTGCGCTCTTTCCGATGCTGGGCTTTTCCATCAACACCCTCTCGCTTTTCGGAATGGTGCTGGCGATCGGCTTGGTGGTCGATGATGCCATCGTGGTGGTGGAGGCTATCGAGTCTCACATCGAGGAGGGCTTGAGTCCGAAGGACGCGGCCTTCAAGGCCATGTCGCAGGTCTCCGGCCCTGTCGTGGCCATCGCCCTCATCCTCGCGGCGGTGTTCATTCCGACCGTTTTCATCCCCGGCATCACCGGTG
>CAWUMN010000203.1:0-2864 GCA_963923595.1 uncultured bacterium | reverse complement strand
TATGAACCCACTCCTCGCCATCACCGCCGCCAAGGTCGGTAGCAATTTACTTAACAATCTAGCCCAGAATGTTTCGGGCGGGCCGAAGATTTCTCCCGAGGAGGAAATCCGGAAGGCGGAGTTCACGAAAATGATGATCGCAGCGGCGAATACCCCGAAGGCTCGTGCGCACAGGGAGTTGAGCGCGGACGGGATCGGCGGGCGCAGCGACGCGGAGACCCAACTCCAACACATCGCCCAGAAGATTCTCCAATCCTCGGAGGTCGGAAAATCGATCGACGGGAAGCCGGATGCGTTTGAGTTGAAATTTCTGCCGGGTGGCAAAGTCGCGATCAAACACGCCGATGGCCGGGAGAAGATTTTTAATTTGCAGGGGGATTTGGCGCAATCGGCCGAAAAGGCATTCGATATCATCGAGAAGGTGAAGATTGCCTATCCTCAAAGCGGCGGGGCGTCGGGAGAACCCGGCGGGAGTTTGCGGATGATTCCCGGGGCAGGTTGCTCCTTGTTGGCCTGAGTTCGTTCGCCCTGTGCGGGCGGGGTCGTTTTTTTCAGGCTGGCGATTATCGTCAGGGCACTCGGCAAGTTTTGCCGTTTGGTTTTGCGACCGGGGATTTCGTGTTGAGGAGGCGCGGTCTTTTTGAGTTTAGCTCAGGGAAATTGACGATCAAAAGAGTGGCGCGGGAGCTGGCACAGGTTTTGCTTTGCTTGAGTCATCATGGAACTGGTCGCCTCCCTTTTCGCCACAGACAACTACACGGCGGTGAAGAAAATGATGGATGTCTCGGCTATGCGGCACGCCGCCATTGCCAGCAACATCGCGAATGTCTCCACGCCCGGTTACAAGCGGGTGGATTTGAGCAAGTCGTTCGAGGACGAATTGAAGGCCCGAATCAGCTCCCGCGATGCCGACGCGATCACCTCGGCCGTGCCGCGCACGGAGTTGGACACCATGACGCCGGCGACCCGCGCGGACGGCAATAATGTCCAGATCGACCGCGAGCTTTTGGAAATGAGCACGAACACGATGAATTTCGATGCCCTGACGAACTTCGCCAGCGGTTCCCTGAAACAACTGAAGATGGCCATCACCGGCCACCAGCAGTGATTTTTAATCCTAACCGACCATGAATGTCCTAGCCGCCACAGCCATCACCGCCAGCGCGCTCGAAGCCGAGAAGATGCGCGTGGACATTACTTCGCAAAACATCGCCAACGCGCACACCACGAAAGGTATCGACGGCAAGCCCTACCAGCGCCGGGTGGTGGCGTTCGAGTCGGTCCTGAACCAGGAAATGGGGCAAAACATGCAGGGGGTTCGCATTTCCGAAATCAAGCGCGACGAGTCCCCCGGGGAACTTCTCTACAATCCCGAACACCCGCATGCCGACAAGGACGGAAATGTGCACATGCCGAATGTGAACATCGCCTATGAAATGGTCGATATGGTGACGGCCTCGCGTTCCTACGAGGCAAACCTCGCCGTGGTGCGCAATGCACGCCAAATGGCCAACCAAGCTCTCTCCATCGGGCGCTAATTTTTCCACTAGAAACTTTTTATGACACCTATCGCTTCCATCTCTCCCGAAATGACCGGCATGGCACCCCTGACCATGCGCAATTTCCAACCCGACATCGAACGCTCGAACGCCATCCGCGAGGCGGGCTTCGGCGCCGGCGCCACGCAGGTCGCTGGACCCGATCCCTTCGGCCAAATGATGAAAAAATTCGTTAATGATGTGGACGACAAAATGAAAGTCTCCGCGAACGAAAAAAACAAAGTGCTCACCGGCGAGGCCACGAACCTGCACCAAGCGATGATCGCCAGTCAGGAATCGAGCGTGTCGTTCACGCTCATGGTCGAACTCCGCAACAAACTCGTGGAAAGCTACCAGGAGTTGATGCGCGCCCAGGTGTAAGCAGTCGGTAATCTCCTGTTGTCTCACTACGGATGAAACAAGTCCTGCAACAAATCGGAAAATTCTGGAACGAGCTCGGCAACCCGCAGCGGATCACCATCGCGGCGGCAGGCGTTGGCGTTCTGCTAGGAATTGGGTCCCTGCTCTACTGGGCGCAAAAACCCGACATGAAACTCCTCTACGGGAAGCTCGGCGAGAAGGAGGCGGCGGATGTGGTGCGGGTCCTCGAAGAGCAAAACATCCCATTCCAGATAGGCGGCGGTGGTTCGGCGATTTATGTGCCCTCGAAGGATGTCTATCGCGTTCGCATGGACCTCGCCTCGAAGGGACTCCCGAATAACGGAGGCGTGGGCTTTGAGATTTTCGACCGGAGCAATTTCGGCATCAGTGATTTCGTCCAACGCACCAACTACACCCGCGCCCTTCAAGGCGAACTCGCCCAGACCATCGAGCAAATGCAGGGCGTGAAAAAAGCCCGTGTGATGGTGGTTCTGCCCGAGAGCCGCTTGCTGGTCCGCACCACCGATTCGCGCCCGACCGCCTCGGTTTTCGTCGATACCGGCAACGCCAAACTCGACACTGCTGCTGTGAATTCGATCCGATCGCTGGTCGCCAACTCGGTCGAGGGTCTTAAGCTCGATGATGTGGCCGTAGTGGATAACGCCGGCAATGTGCTTTCGGAAGATTTGAAATCCGATCCGCAGCTCGGCTCCGCCTCGAGCATTGTGAAATACCGCCAGCAGACCGAGGACTACCTCTCCGCCAAGGTCGAGACGATGCTTGCCAAGGTGCTTGGGCCCGGGAACTCCGTGGTCCGCGTTTCCGCTACGATCAATACCGATGCCTCGACCATTGCCGAGGAGAAATTCGATCCCGAGGGCCAAGTGCCCCGCCAAGAGACAACCATTGAAGACACATCCAGCACTTCCGAGAAAGGGGCAAAGG
>CAWUMN010000202.1:0-2885 GCA_963923595.1 uncultured bacterium | reverse complement strand
CTTTGCGCCTGCTTTGCGGCGTGGTTGGTGAAACGCTTTTCGCCAAACGCCGTCGGCAGCGGAATTCCCTATGTCGAAAAAATCCTGCGCGGCTCCGGCGAACCGAACCATGCCTTTGTGCTAACGGTGAAATTTTTCGGCGGCTTCATCGCCCTCTCGGCGGGAATGGTTCTCGGCCGTGAAGGCCCGCTCGTTCAAATGGGAGCCGTGATCGGGGAGCGCGTCGGGCGTTTTTTCAAATTTGTCCAAAACGCCTGGAAACCGCTCATGGCGGCAGGCGCGGGAGCCGGTGTCGCGACCGCCTTCAACGCCCCGGTCGGGGGAACGATTTTCATCCTCGAGGAGGTTTTTCGGAAGGTCACTCCGGTGGGATTCACGCTCGCGGCGGCGGCGGCGATTTCCTCGGCATTCGTCCAGCGCGGGCTTTTCGGGATGGGCTTCGATTTTCGCGTGGCGGATGTTGCCGCCGGGCCGGTGGCGAATTTGCCTGTTTATCTGATTTTCGGGGCGCTCCTCGGCGTCCTCGGCGTTTTTTACAACAAGCTGCTGCTCGGTTTGGTTTCGCCGAAATGCCCGCTCCAAAAAATCTCCGCGCCGTTGCGGGCTTTGGCCATCGGCGCGGTAGTGGGAGTGGTGGCATGGTTTCTGCCTGATGATGTCGGCGGCGGCGATCCGCTCACCCAAAAGCTCCTCCAAGGCTACGGCTCGATCGGACTTCTGCTGACGATTGCCCTCGCGAGGTTTTTCATGGGACCGCTCAGCTACGCGGCAGGCACGCCGGGAGGTTTATTCGCGCCAGTCGTTGCGCTCGGCGCCTTGCTCGGAGCCGCTGCAGGTATTGGCTTGCAAAATTTTGCACCAAGCATCATCCCCTCTCCTCTCGCCTTTGCCGTGGCCGGCATGGCGGCTTTTTTTACCGCCTCGATCCGCGCCCCGCTTACGGGAATCGTGATCTGTCTCGAGATGACAGGGTGCTATGAATTATTCCTGCCCATGCTGGCTGCCTGCACCGGCTCGTATCTCGTGGCGAACCTCCTGAACAGCGAACCGATCTACGATGCGCTTGCAAAGCCAGTGACAACTTGACGCCACCTGCGGCGGCGGATTTATTCGACCTCCGTCTCAATGAATCGATCCGTCCTCATCCCGCTCGCGCTGGCCGCCCTGTTTGCCGGAGGTTGCGCGAACTACGACACCCGCCTGAACAACGCCAAAACGAGCTATCTCGGCACAGATGGATCGATCATCTCAAGATCCAGCGCTTCGACCCTCGCCGACAAGAATTCCTACTGGGATGGCGAAGGCATCACCGGCACCCCATCCATCGTCATCGACCTCTCCGAGCAACAGGCGATGTTCTACAAGGACGGAAAACTGGTCGGCGTCTCGGCGGTTTCCACAGGACGCGAGGGCTACGGCACGCCCAAGGGAAACTACAAAATCACTCAAAAGAAAGTGGACTACGCCTCGAATCTCTACGGCGACTATGTCAACGCGCAGGGCGATGTGCTCGTGCGCAATGTCACCAATCAAAAAGATCCGATCCCTCCCGGAGGGCGTTTTGCCGGCGCTCCCATGCCCTATTTCATGAGGCTCGGAAAGACCGCCGTGGGCCTCCACCAAGGCTTTCTCCCAGGCGTTCCAGACAGCCACGGCTGTATCCGCATGCCTGAAAAAATGGTGAAAATTTTCTTCGCCAACGCGCCCGAAGGCACATCGGTCACGATCATCGATTAAACCTGCCGGCGGCGGGACTCGAACCCGCACGACCCTTTCGGATCAACGGATTTTAAGTCCGTTGCGTCTGCCATTTCGCCACGCCGGCATGGATGTTTGCGAACGCACGGAACTCTTTCGCCAGCGGTCCGGAGCGGCAAGCGCAAAGTGGAAACGCCGCTTGCGTTCGCGGGGCCTTGAATCCACTCTGAAGCGTCGGTTTTTTCAAATTCCCGCATGAAAAAAGCACTCATCACAGGCATCACGGGCCAGGACGGCAGCTACCTCGCCGACCTCCTTCTCCACAAAGGCTACGAGGTTCATGGCATCATCCGCCGCGCGAGCACTTTCAACACCGCCCGCATCGACCACATTTACACCGACCCCCACATCGACAGCACCCGGCTTTTCCTCCACTACGGCGACCTCGCCGACTCGGTGAACCTCGTAAAACTCATCTACGACCTCAAGCCCGATGAGGTCTACCACCTCGGCGCCCAGAGCCATGTGCGCGTGAGTTTCGACATTCCTGAATACACCGGCGATGTTACCGGCATCGGCACCACGCGCATCCTCGAGGCTCTGCGCGAGACCGGCGTCCCCGCGCGCTTCTACCAAGCCTCCAGCTCCGAGATGTTCGGCAAGGTGCAGGAAGTTCCTCAGACGGAAAAAACTCCCTTCTGGCCACGCAGTCCCTATGGGGCCGCGAAAATGTATGCCTATTGGATCACGGTGAACTACCGCGAGGGCTATGGCCTGCACGCCTCGAACGGCATCCTCTTCAACCACGAATCCCCGCGCCGCGGCGAGACCTTCGTCACCCGCAAAATCTCCCGCGCGGTCGCCGCCATCAAGCTCGGCCGCCAAGAACACCTCTACCTCGGCAACCTCGATGCCAAGCGCGACTGGGGTTACGCCCCCGAGTATGTCGAAGCCATGTGGCTCATGCTCCAGCAGGATCAACCGGACGACTATGTCGTGGCGACCAACGAGACCCACACGGTTAAGGAATTCGTCGAACGAGCCTTCGCCCATGTCGGCCTCGATTGGGAAAAGTATGTCAAACACGACGCCCGCTACGAACGCCCCGCTGAAGTCGACCTACTGATCGGCGACGCCACCAAAGCCAAAAAACAACTCGGCTGGGAACCCAAAGTCCGCTTCCCGGA
>CAWUMN010000201.1:0-2888 GCA_963923595.1 uncultured bacterium | reverse complement strand
CATATAAATCGTGATCGGGGTGTCAATGGCTTTTTCAAAAAAAATTCAAGGGAGGTTTTAGAGGTAATGGACCGGGAGTTCCGAGGCATTTCCAACCAAGCGCGGAGGCAGTGGCGGAGCGGCATTGCAGCCGATGACACCCGAAAATCCGGGGAGGATTCCGGCGCGGCGGAGGCGGTCGGTTTTGGCATCCGTGAGCAAAATATCGACCCGATCCCAACCGACGAGCGACTGCGGCGCGGCGGCTCCGATCTTGGTTTCATCGAGGCAAAGCAAAACCCGTTTCGAGCGCTCCATCGCCACGCGCTGCATCTCGACAATCGCCTCCTGCGAATTCCAGACTCCCTCGGCATTGGCGGCCTCAGCGGAGAGAAACGCGATGTCGAAATTCCAAAACTCCAGGCTGTGAAGGGCGGTTTCACCGAGCAGGACGGACTGGCGACCGAGGATTTGGCCGGCGGTGAGGTAGACACTCAGGCCCTCGACGCCCGCCAAAAGCTCGCCCACGGGAAGGTTCGAGGTGACGATCGTCACAGGCGCCACCGGGGCCTCGCGGAGAATTTCCGCCATGGCGAAGATCGTCGTGCCCGAGTCGAGAAAATAGGTTCCGCCTGGCTCGATAAAGCGTGCAGCGGCCTTGGCGACCTTTTGTTTCCCTGCCCCACCGAGTGAGCGGCGTTCATTGAAGGACGGGAATCTCTCGTTGTATTCCGCGAGAGCCCCACCATGAGTGCGCTTGACGACATTTCGCTTGGCGAGTTCCGCCAAGTCACGCCTCGCGGTGGCCACGGAAACCCCCAACCTCTCGCACAGCTCCCTTAATGGCAAATAGCGATGAGTTTCAATCAGATTCGCCAGCTTATCCCGGCGCGCCTCCACAATGTGCAGGGGAACTCGCATGTCTCTTTGAGAATTTCCCTGAAAAATGATCGATTGCAATCATTTTCAACCCCTCCCCCACCCGTCCGGGCGCTCAGGTCTTTTTCATTGTCGAAACCGAAAAACTTCCTAGCATCGTCTCCCTCAAAAAAAGCTCCCTGAATCCAACTTTGAAGTAATCCCCGTTATGAAAAACCGACGCAAAACCCATCTTGCCATCGACCTTGGAGCCTCCAGCGGACGCGTAATGGCCGGCCACCACGACGGCGGACGCCTCGAGATCGAGGAGGTCGCCCGCTTCGCCAACAGCGGAGTCGAGCTTGCCGACGGCTGGCACTGGGATGCCGAGGGCCTTTTCGAGGAAATCAAAAAAGGCCTCGCCACCGCCGCCGAGCGCTTCGGCGACGACATCGTCTCGGTTGCCGTCGATACCTGGGGTGTCGATTATGTAATCCTTGACGACGCTGGAAAACCTCTCAATCCCCCGTGGATGTATCGCGACTCGCGCACCGATGGGTTGATGAACAAGGCGAACAAAACACTCGGCCCCGACCGGCTCTGGGAGCGCACCGGCATCCAGCCGATGTTTTTCAACACGATCTACCAACTCATGGCCGAAGTCGCCCGAAACGGCGAGCGTCTCCGCAGGGCCAACGAAATCCTCTTCATTCCCGACTACATCAACTATCGCCTGAGCGGAGTCCGCGCCATCGAGCGCACGATTGCCAGCACCTCCGGCCTGCTTTTTGCGGGTTCGCCCGAGTGGGATGTCGAGATCGCCGCCGAGCTCAACATCCCCACGCTGCTCCTCTCGCCCGTCACCGAACCCTGCCGCGTGCTGGGCGAGATCAGCCCCGCGATCGCCGCCGAGACCGGCCTGCGCGGCGTGAAAGTCTGCACCTGTGGCAGCCACGATACCGCCTCCGCTGTAGCCGGAGCGCCCTCGCGCGGACACCCGCTTTTCCTGAGTTCCGGCACCTGGTCGCTCCTCGGCATCGAACTCCGCCGCCCGATCACCAGCACCGCCGCGCGCGAAGCCGGCTTCTCGAACGAGCAAGGACTCGAAGGCCGCACCCGCTTTCTCACGAACATCGCCGGCATGTGGCTCCTCCAGGAATGCCGCCGCGTCTGGGCCGAGCAGGGCAAAAACCTCGAATATGGCACGATGGTCGAGATGGCCGCGCAGGCCAAGGCCCCTGCGTTTATCAACCCCGACGCTCCCGAGTTTCAAAAACCCTGCGACATGCCGAAGGCGATCCTCGATTGGATTGAAAAATCCGGCCAGACCGTGCCAGCCAACGATTCCGAGTTGATCCGGACCATTCTCGAGAGCCTCGCCCTCAAGTATCGCCGGATGGTTCGCCGCCTCGCCGACCTCGTGCCCGAGATGCCCTCCACCCTCAACATCGTGGGTGGCGGAGGTCAGAACAAACTCCTGAATCAAATGACAGCCGACGCCACGGGACTCCGCGTCGAGGCCGGTCCTGTTGAGGCCACAGCGGCCGGCAATGTGATCGCCCAAATGATCGCCTCTGGGGACATCTCCTCGCTGTCGGAGGGCCGCGAACTGCTCAGAAATTCATTCGAGATTTCTTCCTACGAACCCGGCGACACCGCTGCGTGGGACGCCAAAGCCGCCCGCTTCGACCAAATCCTCGGATAGGGGCGAGACGGCCTTACGGGAGCTTCAAGCCTTCGTCGCCAGCCGAGTGCGGAGCATGTCCGCTACCAACTGTGTGACGACAAATCGTGCCACCTTGTTTTCGTGGCAAAGGCGATCAACTCCAAACGGCGGCAAGCCTCCCCTTGACCTGGCCAGTCGCGTTTCTAAATTGGCGTCGCATGAAAAACAAACCACCCCTGCTTCGCTCCATCGTTCTTCCTCTCGCCGCCTGCGTCGCGCTTGGCGGGTGCTCAAACCTAACCCCCGGTGAAAACGCCGCGCTCGCAGCCGGCGCAACCGGTCTAGCAGTTGGCCTTCCGCTCGCGCTCACTGGAGTCAACCCCGC
>CAWUMN010000200.1:0-2895 GCA_963923595.1 uncultured bacterium | reverse complement strand
TCCGGCGCGAAGCCGAGCTTCCAAGATTTCGCGATCTCGGAGTTCAGGCCGCGGGATTTCAGGTAGTCGCGCGCTGCCGCGCCGTCGGGGGATTTCAGAAGATTGTGGTGGAACCACTGCGCGGCCTCGGCGTGGAGCGCGAGAAGCCGCTTGCGGAGGCCGTGTTTCCGCTCGTCCTCGGGGGTCGAGGCCTCCTCGACGATCGGTATATTGGCGCGCTGGGCGAGGCGGCGCACGGCGGTAGGAAAATCCAAATGCTCGTAATCCATAACGAACCGCAGCACCCCGCCGCCCGCTCCGCAGCCGAAGCAGTGGTAGGACTGGCGGGCGGGGTTCACATGGAACGACGGGGACTTCTCCCTATGGAACGGGCAGAGGGCGCGGAAGCTCGTTCCGGCGCGTTTGAGCGGGAAGTAGGATCCAACCACATCGACGATGTCGTTGGCGTCGGCGACGCGCTGGATGCTTTCTTCCGAGATGAATCCCACGGGGCGGAAATTACCTTGCGGGTCCTCGGGGCGCGAGGGAGATTTCGACCGCCATGGCAAGATTTCTACTGGTGGCGGCGCTTTTCGCCGCGATGTTCGGGGCCCGCGCCGGGGAACCCAAAATCACGGCCGGCTCGGTGGTCGTCCTGCCGGTGGATGGCATGGTCAGCGAGGCCCAGTTTTTCTTTTTGCGACGCGCCTTGAAGGACTGCGAATCCGCCGGTGCGGCGGCTATCATTCTCGATATGGACACGCCCGGCGGCGACCTCAAGGCCACGGAGAAAATCGTCCAAATGCTCACCAAAAGCCCGGTGTCCGCCTACACCTATGTGAATACCAATGCGGGTTCGGCCGGCGCCCTCATCGCGCTCTCGACGAAAAAAATCTTCATGGCGCCGATCAGTGCAATCGGGGCTGCCGCGCCGGTCGCCGGATCGGGCCAGGAAATACCGCAAACGATGAATGCCAAGATCGTTTCCTATTTCTCCGGCTACTTCCGGAGCGTGGCGCAAAAAAACGGTTACCACCCCGAGTTGGTGGACGGCTTCATGAACCTCGATAAGGAAGTGAAGATCGAGGGCGAGGTCATCAATCCCAAGGGCGCGCTCCTCACGCTGAGCGCGCAGGAGGCCACTCGGATGATCGGCGGAAAGCCCCTTCTCGCCAGCGGCATCGCGGCCGATGTCCCCGCGTTGGCCGGGCTTTGCGGGCTGGATGCCGGCCGCATCGTTCGCTTTGAGCCGTCGGGCTTCGAGCATGTCGCGCAGTGGATCACCACGCTCGCGCCGCTGTTTTTGCTCGGCGGAATCATCGGTGCGTATCTGGAATTCAAGGCTCCCGGCTTCGGGGTGGCGGGGGTGATTTCTGCGATTTCCTTTCTGTTGTTTTTTGGCGGCCACTACATCGCCGGTCTTACCGGGTTGGAAATGCCGGCGCTGTTCGTGCTGGGGATTCTCTGCATTCTGATCGAGCTGATCTTTTTCCCCGGTATCGTCGTTTTGGCCCTCGCTGGAGCGGCGCTGGCGGTGACGGCGCTGTTTTTCGCGATGGCGGATTTCTATCCCGCGCAGCCGATCCAGATTTCCTTCGAGATGTTCCGCGTGCCGATGCTGAATCTTTCCATCGCCTTCTTCTTGAGCCTTGTTTTGATGGCTATCCTCGCCCGCTTCCTGCCTTCCATTCCCATGTTCAAAAGCCTCTTCCTTTCCTCTCAATCCAGCCCCGGGCCTTCGATTGCTCCCGTTTTCACCGAACTCGGCGCGGCGGCAAACCTTCAACCGGGGGACACCGGCACCGCGCTCTCGATCTTGCGGCCCAGCGGGCGCGCGCAAATCGGCGACGGCATTTTCGATGTCATAACAAACGGAGAATTCCTCGAGTCGGAAACACCGGTGCGGGTGCTCGCGATCAACGGCCCGAATATCGTTGTGGGCAGAGCCTCCTGATAATCCTCAAGGCAGCCACTCGAGCTTCGAGCCGGGCGGCAGGAGCGAGGCGGCGCGGACGATGTCCCAATTTGCGAGACGGAATCCCCCGAGGCTTTCGTAATCGAACATCTCCGAGGGGGTCGCCGTGCCGTGGAGGCCGAAGGGAAGCGGGGTGGTCTCGTTCGCCTTCGCAAGGTTGATCCACACGACGCCTGCGGGGTTGTTTGGGCCTGCGGGGAGGATTTCCTCGCGCTCCAACACGGCTGGAGCTTGGCGCGGAGTCGGGTTGGGATTCACATAAAACGGGCCGGTTTTTTCCTCTCGAATCACGCGAGGTTCGCGAATCGTGGCCAAGCGCGGGCGGGGGATGGCATCGAGGATTTTCCATTCCCCACGACCTCGGAGTCCAGGCCGCGCGCGGGAGAGAGGCATCACTGCAGCGAGGCGGTCGTTCTGGTGGATTTCCAAAACGGCAAGGTCGCGAATGACGGCGCGGACAGGCTGTGCAGTTTCGGCGGGAGGTTGGATGTCGCGAGAGGGGATTTTTTCAATTTCGAACGGAGCGACATTCGGCACCCGGAAAACCGAGCCTGCCGGTGGGTTGGCGCCTAGCTTGGGGTTGAGTTGGCGCAGGAATTTTTCATCGCAGTGGAAACGCTCGGCGACAAATTCCCAGGGCGAGCGGTAGGCAAGAAGCGGGCTGGAGAAAAGTTCCTCGTAGGTCAGTCGAGGAGCTGGGACGGGCTTTCCGGGTGCGGAGACGAGGGAGGCTTTCGGCGGGGCGATGAAGTGGAAATCTTCGATACGCAGGGTGTAGTCGGCGAGAGTTTTTGCGGTGGAGGCGATGGCTTCCGAGACCACGGCAGCATGGTCGAGCGTTTCGCCGCGGGCGGTTTCGTAGAGGTGGAGGACGCGACCGAAAACTGGGTCCGCCTGGTCGGAGATCGCGCCGGTGGAAAAGCCTTGGTTGTCGAGAAAGA
>CAWUMN010000199.1:0-2899 GCA_963923595.1 uncultured bacterium | reverse complement strand
CCAGATTTCACAACCACCGCCGTGAGCGGCTCCCTCGTGGAGGCCCATTCCATCAGACTCTCGGAGCTTCGCGGCAAAACCATCGTGCTTTATTTCTACCCGAAGGACGATACACCCGGGTGCACGACGCAGGCTTGCGGCGTGCGCGACAGCATCGACGCCATCCTTGCCAAGGGGGCGCTCATCTACGGCGTGAGCATCGACTCCCCGTCCTCCCATGCGAAGTTCATCGCGAAGCACCAACTTCCCTTTCCGCTCCTGAGCGACGAGTCCCGCAGGATTGTTCAAGCCTATGGCGTGTGGGTCGAAAAAAGCATGTATGGCAAAAAATACATGGGCACCGAGCGAACCACTTTCATCATCGCTCCCGATGGCCGCATCCGATCCATCCACCGCAAAATTTCTCCCGGGGACCATGTCGCCACGATTCTGAAAGACCTTTGAAATCCGCTTCACAATCCACTCTTCACCGGCTCTACGAGAGGCTCTCCGGGCTTTTGGAAAAACTGCCCGGCGGCATCCACAAGCCGATTCTCCGGGAGCTCGAACCGATCCGCGCGATCTTCCTTGCCCAGCGCACACCTCGCCTCGAACTCGTCGGCGATGCTTCCACAAGCGTTCCCGATCTTCTGGCTTTGCTTGGAACGCCGGACACCTCCACGGAGGAATCGATCCAAGGCTGGCGCGAATACTCGAATACTTCCGGAAGCCGATTGGAAATCCTCGATGCACGAAATGACTCGCCCGACCAACATGTCCAAAACGCCCTCACACACGTCCTGCCGGACATCGTCCTTCTCCTGCTCGAATCCGCCACGCCCGTTGATCCGGCCTCGATCTCCAGGGCCCTCGCGTCGGGAAAACCAATCATCCTCGTTTCGCTGAGTGATTCCTCGCATCCACTGACAGCCCAACTCGCCCACTCGCATCCGGCACTCCGCGAAAAAATCGCCGCCACTCTCGCTCTCGGCGATCCAGCGTGTCCCGAGACGATCTGCGCCACTCTCCCAGCCGAGGCCCAGCTTGAATTCGCCCGCTTCACCGCCGCGCGACGCGCCCAAGCCTTCATCGCCTCCCAACTCCTGAAATCCTTCAGCGCCGTCTGCGGCGTTGTCGGCCTGCAGCCCATCCCCCTCGCCGACCTGCCCGTCCTCTTCACGCTGCAAAGCCTGATGGTCGGCTTAATCGTCCACACTTCCGGCCGGCCCGTCGGCACCCGCCTCATTGCCGAATTTCTCGCCACGCTCGGCATCAACGCCGCCGCCGGATTCGCCTTCCGCGAAGGCGCCCGCGCCGTCATCCGCTTGGTTCCGTTCTGGGGCAGCGCCGTCTCGGGTTTTATCGCCGGAGCCGGCACCTACGCGCTCGGCCGCGCCGCGATCGCCTATTTCATCGACGACACCCCCATCGAAGAAACCCGCCGGCTTTTCCGGAAAATGCTGCGCCGCCAAAACCCCTGATCCCATGCCCGCACCCGATCCCCTCGCCCATTCCAAAGCGCAAGCCATCGCCGAGGTTCAAAAAATCTACGCCGAACTTGCGGCGCGCCCGCTCGAGCGGAATTGCTCGCTCCGCACCGAGTGCTGCCAATTCCAACTCACCGGAAAAACCCCGCTCCTCACGCGCGGCGAAGCCCTCGTCGCTGCCAAGGCCCTCCGCTCCACAGGCCGCAAAAACCTCCCTTCGCGCACCGACGGCGCCTGTCCCCTACTCGACCCGAAAACCTCCCGTTGCCTCATCTACGGCTCGCGCCCCTTCGGCTGCCGCACCCACTTCTGCGCTTCAGCCGGCGGCCCCTATCCCCGCAACCATGTCCTCGACCTCATACGTCGGCTCGAGGAAATCGACCAAACCCTCGGTGGCGACGGCCCCCACCCCATCGAAAAATCCATCACCGCCGCGCTCGCTGGTTTTTAAATCCCCCGCCTCGATGTCTTGCCTAGCGGAAAACTTTGGAAGAGGTCTTTAAGCCCGCGATGCGCATCCTCTTCATCAAGCTCCGCCACATCGGCGACTCCTTGTTGCTCACCCCAACCATCGCCGCCACCAAGCAAAAATATCCCCACGCGGAGATATGGGTCCTCGTCCGCGAATCCTGCGACGGTATCCTCGCCGGCTGCCCCGAGATCGACCGCATCCTCACCACCGCAAACCCCGACGCCGCCAAGCGCACCAAGCTCGGCTGGCTATCCGACCTGAAACTCGCCACCCTCCTCCGCCGCACACCTTTCGACTTCGTCTTCGAACTCACCGACAATGACCGCGCGCGCTTCCTAGCCCTCGCCGCCCGCACCCCCATGCGCTGCACGAACGAGCATCGAACGCTTAAGAAATTCTGGCGGCCCTTTTTTCACCGGGTCTCAACGGCCAGTCGGCGGCACCAGCACCAAGTCGTCCGCGACTACCTGTGCCCCCAAGCCGTCTTGCAACTGGCCGAAAACCCGCCGGGACTCGTTTTTAGAAAAGATAAAATGGTGCCTTGGACAGCCCAATCTCTCCCTGAAAAATTCTGCGTCATCCATATGCACACGCGCTGGGAGAGAAAGTCCTGGCCCATCGAGCGCTGGGAGGAATTGATCGCGGGGCTGCTCCTTATCATTCCCAAAGTCGTCCTGAGCTGCGGGCCCGGCAATATGGAACGCGAGCAGAGTCTGGCCCTTGCAGAAAAATTTGGCGACCAAGTAGGCTCAACTCTTGGAAATGCCAACTGGGCCGAGTTGGCCTGGCTGCTGGACCATGCCGCCTTTTTTGTCGGCGTGGATACCGCCGCGATGCACCTGGCAGCGGCAGTGAATTGTCCCAGCGTGGTTCTCTTCGGCCCATCCCCCGTCCACGAATACCATCCCTGGAAGGCTCGACATTGGATGCTGCGTCCCCAGGAATGGCAGGGGGAAGAGGC
>CAWUMN010000198.1:0-2910 GCA_963923595.1 uncultured bacterium | reverse complement strand
AACTATCCCCTCGTTCACAACTTTGCTGTCATGTCGGACCTCGGCTTTTTCTACGAGGGCTTCGATGCCTGCTCCGGCGCCAAGGCCCTCGTTCGGGCGTTCGATACCCATGACCAAAATCTCGCCGCAAGCGCTGCCGCAAACCGCCGGTTCCTCGACCTCTTCTCGCCGGACCTCGATTCCAACCGTGAACCTTGGCTTCGCGCGCTGCGGTTTTTGCAGGAAATGCCATCGAAAACCGGTTGAATCCTTTCCCCGTGAAATCTACCCTCGCGCCCATGAATTTGCCTCCTCATGTCGATCGGTATTGTCGTCTGTTGGGAGTTCCCGCCGAGGATCGCCAGTTCCCCATGAGCCTCGTTCTTGATTCGGGGCACCTTGTTGAAATCCGCGAGCACTCGGGCCGATGGTATCTCTGTGGCCTTCTGAACGAATTCGATATCGATCCGGAGGATTCCTTGATCGAGGGGATGATCGAAGACCCGTTCCTCGAAAAAGCCACGGGCTCGCTGACCTACGAGACCTCGAAAAAACGCCTCATCTACTGGAGTGAAATTCTTCCCGCCGCGACCGACCACCCAGCTATTCCCAATCTCTCCTCCTTTTTGCGGGAACTCACCGATCTGTGCAAAAAGGTCTCGCTTGCCGGTGCCCTTTAAGGAATTTTCTCACCCCTGATGCGAGCCTTGATGCCAGTCCGGAAAGTCCTTTATTGCACGATTTCCGCGCTGTTTTTTGCCCTCGTCGCTCATTGTGCCACTGCCGATGAGAGCGAGGTCGGGATTTCCGCCTCCATCCCCTGGCCGAAGATCAAATATCTGATCGTGGCCCAAAACCGCGAGGTGTCGGATGTTCTTTCCGAACTTGCCCAACAGCATGGCATCCGCACTGTCGTCAGCCCCAATGTTAAAGGGCGCATCAGTGGTCGATTCGAAGACATTCCGCCCGGCAGCTTGCTATCCCAGCTTTCGAAGTCCTTCAACCTCGTCTGGATGTTTTACAACGGCATCCTTTATGTGGGCACGCCCAACGAGGTGCAGACGACTTATGTGACTCTGAATTTCGCCAAGCCGGAGCATGTTTTGGCCTCCCTGGCCAATCTCGGAATCCTCTCGCCCGGCGCCACCATCACGAACATTCCAGGCACTTCAATCCTCTCCATGACAGGCCTCCAGGCTTTTGTGGATGCGAACAAGCACATCGCCGATTCGATCGACAATCGGGAACAATTCCGCCAGCAGGGCGAAATGGTGATCGAGGTTTTCCCGCTCAATTACGCCTGGGCCTACGATGTCGTGCTCGGCGGGCCGATGTTGAATGCTAACACGAATGCCGGCGGATCGAAAAATATCATCAAAGGCGTGGCCACGCTTCTGAACGAACTCGTGAACTACAATGGCCAGTTCGCCGTGAATACCGGCGATACATTTTCCACCTCCGGCCAGCCGAATCCGATGGTTGGCGCGCTAGGCCCCCAGCAGGCGGCGGAAACGGCGCGACTCGGCTTTTACACAGGTCCGACCGGACAGGGTGGGGGTAGTGGCGATTCGAAGGGCGGCCAGCAGGCCAAAGGCTCCCAGCCCGCGCCCGGGCAGGGGCAACCAGGAGCCTTGGCAACCAATCAGGCAACCATCATGGCGGATGTGCGCCGAAACGCCGTTGTGATCCGCGACATCCGCGAGAACATGCCCTCCTACGCGAAGGCGATCAAACAACTCGATGTGCCCGTGCGCGTGATCGAGATTTCGGCTGCCATTGTCGATCTTGCCATCGGCACCACTCGCAGCCTCGGCCTCCACTCGATCGGCGTGGGCGTCGCGGGGCAGGGCGGTGGCGTGGCCAGCGCCACCGGTCGTCGCGACATCGGCCTCAATGATGCCGAGATCGTGGATCAGCAGGCCACCAACGGCGGAACCGCCCCCGGGATTTTGAGCAGACCGATTTTGAGCCGTGCAGGTGATGATGTCGGCATTCCCGATGCTCCAAATATTCTCGCCAGCGGAGTCTTCGGCACCACGCAGATCATGGCCTCGATCAACGCTCTTGAGCAACAGAGCAAAGCCCGCACCCTCTCCCGCCCGACGGTCCTCACCCTCGATAATTTCGGCGCGAGCATCAGCCGCCTCGAGACCTTTTATGTGAACTCAACAGGGCAGTATGTGAGCAATCTTTTCAATGTCAGCACGGGGCTCAGCCTTCAGGTCATTCCGCATGTCACCCTCGAAGGCAACAAGGAGCGCATTTATCTGCAGGTGAAAATCGAAGACGGCCAACTCGGCGCCAAACAAGTGACATCCGTCCCGACCGTCCAGCAATCGTCGCTCACCACCCAGGCGCTGATCAAACGCAACCAAAGCCTCCTCGTCGGCGGCCTCTACCTGAAGGTCGATAAGAAGCAAACAAGCGGCTACCCTTGGCTGCAGCGCATACCTGTTTTGGGCTACCTCTTTTCCGTCAAAGGCCGAGTGGATGACATGGTCGAGCGTGTTTTTGTGATCACTCCCCGCATCGTGGAGATCGATTCCAAGGGTCTGGGTGACTACGCCAAGTATTTCCAACCCACAAACCTCGAGGCCGAGGCGATCGATGAGGAAATCGCCCTAGACCTTCCGGTGAACGAAATTCCGACAGACCACGAAAACACCAAACCCGCCCCGAAACCGGCCATTAAGAAATGACCCATCCTGACACCATCTCGAAACGGCCCTCTGCGGGGATGCTGAAATCCTGGCTTCGCCGCGGGCTTCTCCTTTTTCTCGCTCTCGCCCTCGTGGGGTGCGGGCGCGAGGATCTTTTCACGAATGTGACCGAGAGCGATGCGAACACCATGCTCGGTCTTCTCATCGCGCGCGGCATCTCCGCAACCAAGCGGCCGGTGAAGGAAAACCTCTTCGCCGTGGCTGTGCCCCG
>CAWUMN010000197.1:0-2942 GCA_963923595.1 uncultured bacterium | reverse complement strand
GCACCGAGGCGCATCTCGGGGTAGCTGAGGTAGAGTTCATCCATGCAGCGCGTGACGCCGACATAAAAAAGTCGGCGCTCCTCCTCGAGGCCTGCGGGGTCCTCGAGGCTGCGGCTGCTGGGAAACATTCCATCCGCCAGCCAGATCAAAAACACCACGCGCCACTCGAGACCCTTGGCCTGGTGGAGGGTGGAGAGGGTGATCTTCTCTGTTTCGGCCGCACCTGCAAAGGCGTCCGCTGTTTCAAGCCCGCCGAGAAGGGCGAGTTGGGAAAGGAAATCGGAGGCCGACTCGAATTGTCCCGCAAAGGTTTTGAGTGTCTGCAAATCCTCGCGGCGCGCGTCGTAGTTCGGGAACTTGCCCTTCATGTAGTCGTCGTAGATCGCGAAGAGAACGCATTCGATCATCGCCGAGGGGCCGAGGGGCGCGCCTTGCGGAACGAGGTCGGCGAGGGTGTGGACGAGCTGAGACCAGTCCTTCGCGGCCTTCGCGGGAACCTTCGCCTCGGCGAGGCGGGCGAATTCGGTGGAGCCGTCGAGGAGACTTTGGGTGCGCTCCCAGAGCGTGTCGGCGGTTTTGTTGCCGATGCCCGGCAGGAGCCGGACGATGCGCTTGAAGGACATCTCGTCGCGCGGGTTCACCGTGAATTTCAAAAATGCCGCGACATCCTTGATATGTGCCTGCTCGAAAAACCGGAGGCCGCTGGTGATCGCAAACGGGATGCCTCGTTTGGTGAATTCCAGCTGCACTTCCATCGAGTGGTAATGGGCGCGGTAGAGGACGGCCATTTGCTCGAGGGGTATGCCCTCGTCGAGGAGTTCCATTACCCGCTGGGCGACGAAGGCGGCTTGCTGGGAATTGGTCGGGAGGGCGACGAGGGCCGGCTTGACAGGATGCGGCTTGCGGACGGGCGCTAGGTTTTTCGGGAACTGGCGTTCGTTGCCGGTGATGGCGGCGTTGGCGACCTCGAGGACTTGGGGGACGCTGCGGTAGTTTGTTTCGATTTTGAAGACGCTGGCGCCCGGGTGGGTTTTTGGGAATTGGAGGATGTTTTCGAAATTCGCGCCGCGCCAGGAGTAGATGCTCTGGGCGTCGTCGCCCACGACCATGAGATTCTTGTGGTGGGCGGCGAGGAGGTCGATGAGTTCCGACTGAAGGCGGTTCGTGTCCTGGTATTCATCGACGAGGATTTGTTGGAAGCGGCGCTGGTAGGTGGCGGCGACTTCGGGGCGGGTGAGGAAAAGCTCGAGCGTCTTGGCGAGGAGGTCGTCGAAATCCATCGAGTTCGCTTCGCGCTTTCTGGCCTCGTAGGCGGCATGGACTTTTTCGATCTCGGGGGCGAGGGGGATGAAGTAGCGGTATTTTTCAGCGAGGATTTTTCCAACCGGGGCGATGGTGTTGATGGCCAGGCTGAAAATGTCGGCGAGCACGCCGGCCTTGGGAAATTTGCGCGTCGTGTCGACGAGGCCCTGCTTCGCGACCACAGCGGCGATCATTTCCTCCGAGTCGTCGCGATCCATGATGGAAAACCCCTCGCGGAATCCGATCTCGGTGGCGTGGCGGCGGAGTATGCGGTTGCCGATCGAGTGGAAGGTGCCGCCCCAGAGTCCATCGGCCGCGCCGGGCAGAAGATTGTGGACGCGCTCCACCATTTCGCGGGCGGCTTTGTTGGTGAAAGTGAGCAGAAGAATAGAGCCGGCGGGTATGCCTTGCTCCAGCAACCAAGCCACGCGGTAGGTGAGCGTGCGGGTTTTTCCGCTGCCTGCTCCGGCGATGACGAGCGCGGCGCCGGGCGGGGAGGAAACGGCGGCGAATTGCTCGGGGTTGAGTTCCTTCTCGAAATCGATGCCCGAGTCGGTTCGGGCGGGTGCGTGGAGTGTGTAGGAGCGCGACAAGGGATTTTACTCCGAGGCCAGCCTTGTGCTGTTGAGGTCGGACTTGCTCATCTCCAGGCCGAGGGCAAGGAGCTTGGCGGATTCCTGCGCGATGACCGATTTCGAGGAACCGAGGACGACGGCGATGCAATCGCGTCCATTGTGTGATCCGCTGGAGATGAGGCAGTGGCCGGCGGCGTCGGTGTAGCCGGTTTTCATGCCGTTGCAGAACGAGTAGGTGCGCAGGAGGCGGTTTGTGTTGCGGAGGGGGACGACTTTTCCGGAGGAGAATCGGAAGTCGTAGTTCCGGGTGTTCATGATCTGGCGGAGGGTCGGGTTGCGGTAGGCCACGCGGGCCACGCGGGCCATGTCCCTCGCCGTCGAATACTGGCCCGAGGCGGGGAGGCCGTTGGGATTGACGAAATTCGAGGAGGTGCCGCCGAGTTCCTGAACGCGCCGGTTCATTTTGCGGGCGAACGCCTCGATGCTGCCGGCGTTGTCGCGCGCGAGGGCACGGGCGATATCGTTGCAACTGCGGATGAGGAGGGCGTGGAGCAGCTCACGGCGCGTGTAGGTCTGGCCGGGTTTGACATTTAGCTTGGTCGGATCGCACTGGGTGTCGACGAGTTCGATGGTGACTTTTTTGTCGAGGTCTCCCGACTCCGCAACGATCAGGGCGGTGATGAGTTTTTGAGTGCTGGCGACCGCGCGCTGGGCGGTGTCATTTTTTTTGTAGATGACCTGGCCGCTGTTGGCATCGAGCAGAATGGCGGATTTCGCGGAAACGGAAATTTCGGCGTTGGCGGTGGTGGCCGCGAGGAGCGGAATGGCGAGTGCGGTGAGGATCGCGGAAAGTCTCATGAATGGAAATCAGGGTTTGGTTGGCGCTGAGTTGAACAATTTTTCCATCGACGGGTCTTTTTCAATTCCGAGTTCGACGGCTTTGAAATAATGGCGTTTCGCCAGTTCGATGGCTGGCGGTTTTTCCTGGAGGTAAAATGCGGCGAGATTGTAGTGGGCGTCGGCGTAGGCGGGGTCCAGTTCCACCGCGCGGCGGAGTTCCTGCTG
>CAWUMN010000196.1:0-2946 GCA_963923595.1 uncultured bacterium | reverse complement strand
AAACCAGGCCTCGCCGAGCAATTCGACAAGGATCTTCCGAAGTCCGTTCGCGGCGATCAACGCATCACCGGCATGACCTCGGGCCAGTCGCGCCTGCCGATCGCACCCTCGATTTTCCAATTCAAGAAATACGACAACAACCAAGACGGGCTTTGGGTTTCCGAGTTGTATCCCCACACCGCCACAATCGCGAAGGACATGTGCGTGGTGCACTCGGTCTTCACCGAGCAGATCAACCATGAGCCCGGCGTGTCGTTTCTCCAAACTGGAAACCAGCTTCCAGGCCGCCCGTCGTTCGGCTCCTGGATCAGCTACGGCCTTGGGAGCATGAATGAAAACCTGCCGGCGTTTGTCGTGATGATCAGCCAGGGAAAGGGTAACGCGCAGTTCGTTTCCTCGCGCCTCTGGAGCTCGGGCTTCCTGCCAAGCGAACACCAGGGCATCAACCTCCGCAGTGGATCCAATCCGGTGCTTTTCCTGAAAGACCCCGAGGGCATCGACCGCTCCGTCCGCCGCCGGATGCTTGACCAGCTCGCCCGCCAAAACCACGAGGAGGCGGATAGCAGTCTGGATCCCGAGGTTCTTGCCCGTATTGCCCAATACGAGATGGCTTACCGCATGCAGACGGCCGTCCCCGAGCTCACCGATTTGTCGCAGGAGTCGGCCGAAACCCTCGAAATGTATGGGCCGAATGTGAAAACGCCGGGCACCTATGCCTACAATTGCCTCATGGCCCGCCGACTCGCCGAGCGCGGCGTCCGGTTTGTTCAGCTCTACCATCGCGGCTGGGATCAGCACAACAACCTGCCCAAGGAAATCCGCATGCAGTGTGACGATACCGACCAGCCCCAGGCCGCACTGGTAAAGGACCTCAAGCGCCTCGGTATGCTCGATGACACGCTCGTCATCTGGGGCGGCGAATTCGGCCGGACGACCTTCAGCCAGGGTGTTCTCACCAAGGACAACCACGGCCGAGACCACCATCCGCGCTGCTTCACCATGTGGTTCGCCGGAGGCGGCATCAAACCCGGCATCACCTACGGAAAAACCGACGACTACTGCTACAACATCATCGAGAAGCCGATGCATGTTCACGACCTCCATGCCACCCTTCTCCACCTCATTGGCATCGACCACGAACGCCTGACCTACCGCTACCAAGGCCGCGACTTCCGGCTCACCGATGTCGCGGGCCATGTCGTCCGTGACATCTTGGCATAACTTCCGATGATTTCCCCGGTGACCAATATCCCATCCCGGCGTGAGCGGCTTTTCATGGCCGACCAATAAACCCTATGAAAATTCCTGCGGCCAAACTCCTTGCCGTCCTCTTGCTGCCACTGATCTGCTACCCGGTGCTCGCCGAATCGGAGCCAAGGCCGGACAATCCCGAGCAGGCTGCTGCGGAGTCCTTCAACAAACGCTTTGCCCCCGACCTCCAGCATCCGCCCGAGTCCGAGGCGCGGCTCAACAAGTGGTTCCGCGATGCCAAATATGGTGTCTTCATCCACTTTGGCGCGTATTCCCAACTGGCTGGCCAATACAAGGGCAAGATCGGCCACGGGCCCTATTCCGAGTGGGCGGTCATGAGCTTTGCCATTCCCATGAAGGAATACCGCGAGGAGGTCGTTGCGAAGTTTGATCCGAAGGATTTCAATGCTGACGAGTGGGCCCGCGCTTTCAAGGCATTCGGCTTCCGCTATGTCGTCATCACCTCGAAGCACCACGACGGCTTCGCGCTCTTCAAGTCGGGCGTCTCGGATTTCAATATCGTCGAGGCCACCCCCTTCAAGCGCGACATCATCAAGGAACTCGGCGAAGCCTGCCAACGCGAGGGTCTGAAGTTCGGCGTCTACTACTCGCAGTCCTTCGACTGGGACGAGCCTGGCTCGGGGTTTCCCAATGCCAAGGCGATCCAGCACATCCACGGCCTCCCTCCCGACTTCGAGCCTGACGACAAGATGATGGAGCAATACCTCTCCAAGAAGGCGATCCCGCAGGTCGAGGAGTTGATGAAAAACTACAAGATCGATCAGGTGTGGTTCGACACGCCGTCCAGGATCAAACCCGAACAGGCTGAGCGCTTCCTTGCCACCATCCGGAAATACAACCCGGACTGCCTCGTCAACTCGCGCCTCCTTTACTGGCCGAAAGAGAAGTGGAAGCCCGAGCAGCTCAAGTTCTTCGATTATGTCTCGCTCGAGGACAAGGAAGTGCCGCCCCACAAGCTCTCCCTCACCACTGAGTCGCCCGACAGCGTGAGCACCTCGTATGGCTACAAAGCCTACGGGAATGTCACCTACCACACCCTCCAGGAAATCATCCACCGCTTCGTCCACACCGTGTGCGGCGGTGGCAACTATCTCTTGAATTGCGGTCCCATGGGCAACGGAAAGATCGACCCCAAGGCTTTGGATTTATTCTCCGGCGTTGGAGCTTGGCTCAAAGACAACGGCGAATCGATCTATGGCACCCAGGCAAACCCGCTGCCCACCCGCCCGGAGTGGGGCGATGCGAATCTCTCTAAGGACGGAAAAACCCTCTACCTGCATGTCATGAAGTGGCCCGCCGATGGCACACTCACCGTGGAAGGAGTCGTTCCCAAAGTCTCCTCGGTCGACTTCCTCTCGCCAAAAGCCGCCGACCGGAAAGCGGTCTTCAAGCAGGAAGGAACCAACCTTAAAATCACCCTCCCGGGCCAAGCCGTGGACCCCAACGATACGGTTCTCAAAGTGACCCTCGTCGAGCCGATCACTGCCAATGGTTGATTTTCAGAAAATAGCCGGCCTCGTGGTTTTTGCCGTGGCTGGCGAGGAAGAGATATTCGGGTTTGCCATCTTTCCAGAGAATGTTCGGGCGTTCGCTGCGCGAAAGCTCCCCGCCGAAATAGTGGGTGTTGGTTTGGTAGCCGATCTCCGGCACGCCCCAGTGAATACCGTCGCGCGA
>CAWUMN010000195.1:0-2952 GCA_963923595.1 uncultured bacterium | reverse complement strand
CCATGGTCGCGCCCGCGCTGGATATTCAGCGACGCGAGGTCGAATCCCCCTGCCCCCGGAGGACCGAAAAGGAAGTTGCGCAATCCCCCGACAAGCCGCGCGTCCACCTCCTGGGCGTTGTCCGTGGCGAGGTATTTGAGCAGAGGATCGGGGCCGACGGCGTGCAAAACCGAAGGATTGAAGAACGCCTCGGCGAGCGCCAGCGGCTCCTCGATCTCGTTGCCTTCATTGTCGAGCATTTCGACATCGTCATTAATGAGCGTGTGACCAATCCGGTAAGCGGCCGTGGAAAATTCCGTGGCGATGCCCGGATTCACCTCGGGTTTGTAGCCCTCGTAGGGACGGATCGCGCCGCGTCCTAGCAATGCGGGGAGAAACTCGCGGTAGGTGATGGCCTGCAACTCGGCGACCACAATTTTCCGCGCAGCTTGGAAAATCTGCTCGTCTGTGAGGCCGGGTGTCGCGGCGGCGATTCCGGCGGCCAAAAGGTTGTGCTCGCGGACAAAGAGCGTGTGGATCGCGCTCAACTCGACATTTTCATTCGCCCGCACATCGCCGGCGAGGAAGAGTTCGTTGTCGGGAAAAATTCGGGCGTCGTTGGCGTTCGCCAGCCCCGCCGTATTGAGCGGCATTAGATTCCCCGCGCTTGTCTTGAGCTGCCCGCCGGAAAAAGTCCGCAGCGCTGCGGCGCGTGTGGCATCGGATCCGTAAATCACCGATCCATCCAGGTAGGCGGAGATTTGGTTCGCGTGCTGGCGGGGGTTGGGAACGCTCGTTTGAAACTCCCATTTGTTCTCGCCGGAAACGAGTGTGACCGGCTCGGCGAAGCGTCCGCTTTTATCCAAGGCCACTTTCCTTCCATTCAGAGTCAGTGAGACGAGATTCGGCGCGTAGAGATCGGGCAAAACCTTTCCGCGTAAAACAAACTTTGGCGAATCAACGACTCCGCCCGGCGGCAATTCCAGTGAGACGATCGCATCCGCCACGATCGGACGCTTGGGCGGCAAGGCGGCTGCAAGCCGAGGCGCGGGCGGGGCGCCCTTGGCATCGGCTAAGGCGCGTTCGGAAATCCACCCATCGGCGCCTGAATTGAAATCCACCCGCCACCACCAGATTTCCCCGGCGCGCACTGGCCCCTCGGCGAGAAAGCCCGAGGCTTTCGCCGTTTGGTTTCCGGCGATTTCCCCTCCGATGGGCGGGGCAGTCCAGACGAGCGTGGGATTTTTCAGTTGAACCCTGTCTCCGGTCCGAAGCGGGCGGTTTGATGCTTCTCCTGCGCCGATGGCGCTGTGTTGTGCGAGTTGGGGCAGGAGCGCGGCGAGGCTGACTGCAAGGATTGTGTTTTTCATTTTTGAGGGGCTTGGTTGCGAACGAAGGACCATCCTCCGTTTTTGTTTCTGCTCTTTGTCACCCCGGAAATGCGGTTATATGACAAGCGCCCGCCGATTTTTTTCGGCCCGCCAAAAAATTCTCCTTCCTGTCATATCAAACCACTCCCCGAGCCACGAAGCTTGTGAATGAAAATCACAACAAACCTCCGCTCCAACCCATGGGCGAACCGGAGCTGCGCGATCTCCTCGAGCAGAACCACGCCATGAGCCACGGTTGGGCATTGAGTTGTTGTTCCTCCCATCCCGCCGACGCGGAGGATGTGCTTCAGGAATCCTATCGCAAAATCCTCGAAGGCCGGGCCCGCTATGATGGCCGCTCGGCCTTCAAGACCTGGATTTTCGCGGTGATCAGAAACACGGCCGCCAGCGAGCGGCGGCGCCACTGGATTCGGCTTCTCCGGCTTGGCAGCTACCAAAACGAACACACCAGCGACCTGGAGGAACCCCATTGTGGCGAAGCCCTGGACGAATCCACGAAGCTTTCGATCTTCCGCAAAGCTCTGGCCTCCCTGCCCCGCCGCCAGCAGGAGGTGCTCCACCTTGTTTTCTACCAGAACTTGACGGTGGAAGCCGCCTCACAGGCCATGCAGGTCTCGGTCGGCTCCGCCCGCACCCATTACGACCGCGCCAAAAAGCGCATGGCGGAACTCCTCCGCGAAACAGGCATTTTCCGATGAATCCAGACGACGCTATCCGCAAACTTTTCGAGGCAATGAAACGCCAGGATGCCGCCGACGCGCCTTTGTTTCATCACTGCCTTCCTCGCGAGATACAAACCGCGCCACCGCGTCCAGCATCCCGAGTCCTGTTTTTTGCCACGGCCGCCGCGGCGTTGCTGGCTGCGGGTGCTTTGTTTTTCCAAGTCCACCACGAAGGCCTCGCTCTTCCGGAAAAGAATTTCGAGCAATGGGCCGCGCTATCCGACTGGCAGCCGGCTTCCGATCAACTCGTCGCCGAAAACCTCCCCCTCCACGCCGACGAAATCTCCACTCCAACGGACACCTTTTTCGAAAACCCAACAACCTCCGCCACACCTCACCCAAACCTATGAAATCCGTCATTGCCGCCATCCTGTTTGCTGTCGTTTCGATCGCATGCGCCCAACAACCTCCGCCGCCCCCGGGGGATTTTCAGCCTGGCCCCCAAGGTCCCGGCCAAAGACCACCCGGCGGGGATTTCATGCGCGAATTCTTTCCCCCCGAACTCGTCATGCGCAACCAGCGGGCGATCGGCCTGACCCCCGACCAACAAGCTGCCATCCGCGAGGAAATGGTCCGGGCCATGCCGCGCTTCACCGAGCTGCAATGGCAGATCAGTGCCGAGGAGGAATCCCTCTCGAACTTGGTGAAATCCGGATCTGCGGGTGAAAAGCAAATCATCGCCCAGTTTGAAAAACTCCTCGCCGTGGAAGCCCAAATCAAACGCCTCCAACTCGAAAATCTCCTAAAAATCCGAAACATCCTCACGCCCGATCAGCAAGAGAGCCTCAAGGCGTTGAAAAGGCTAAACCGCCCCGGGGATGCAAACCGGCCCGGCCCGCCGAGAGAGCCATAGCCACCGG
>CAWUMN010000194.1:0-2962 GCA_963923595.1 uncultured bacterium | reverse complement strand
CGCGAAGCCATCGAAGGCCTCGCCGAAGCCTGCCGCGCGTTCGACACCCCCGTCACCGGCGGCAATGTGAGCCTCTACAACGAATCCCCCGCCGGAGCGATCGACCCCACGCCCACCGTCGGCATGGTCGGCCTCGTTGAAAAACCCGAGCACATCACCACCCAAGCCTTCAAATCCGCCGGCGACATCATCCTCCTCATCGGCGAACCCGGCGACGAACTCGGTGCCTCGCACTACCTCCTCGCCATCCACGGCCGCAAAGCCGGCGCCCCGCCGAAGCTCGACTACGCCAAGGAACTCGGAGTCCAAAACGCCGTCCGCGACCTCATCCGCTCCGGCCTCGTCCGCAGCGCCCACGACTGCTCCGAAGGCGGCCTCGCCGTGAACCTCGCCGAATCCTGCCTGCCGGGAAACCTCGGCGCCAAAGTCTCGCTGCCGGGCACCCGCGCCGACATCGCCCTCTTCAACGAAAGCCAATCCCGCATCGTCATCACGGCCACCCCCGAAAACGCCGCCAAAGCCGAGGATTTCCTGAAATCCAAATCCATCCCCCATTCGCGCCTCGGCACCGTCACCGCCGACCCAACCCTCGCCATCACCGCCGCTGGAAAACCCGTCACCTGGCCCGTGGAAAAACTCCGCACCGCCCACGAGCGCGCGATCCCCTCGCTAATGGCTTGGGAAAAATAGACGCGCCGACGTCCCCGCCTAAAAGGCGGCCAGAAATGCTCATTACCAAATATTTATACATCAAAGAATGTGTCGGCGTTGGCCGAATCTTGCGCCCAAGGTGAGTGGGTCTGCTACAAATTGCGCCTTTCGCGGATCTGTGCCTCCTCCAGGTGGCATACAATTTCTGCGCCCTCCGTGTCCTTTGACTCGCTCGCTCTTGGTTGATTTCGTTTCGCTTAACCCTGCGGGCTGCCTGCGGCGGTCTTTCTCACTCCGCTCGATTGTTTCGCCCTTCGGGTAAGCTGGCGTTGCTCTATCTCAAAGGCCCCCGCTTTTTCGATTGTGGTTAATTCCTTCTGGATTCGTTTTTTTAATTCCCGGCCAGCGCCAGTTTACATTCCGGTGCTTTTTTCCAGGGCGGAGTAGGCGGCGCCGAGGAGGGCGGCTTGGTCGTTGAGGATCACGAGGACGGGAGTGTTTTCGAGGAGGGAGCTAAGGCGGCCTTTGTCGTTGAAGGCGTGAAGGAAGGCGACGCTTTGGATGTGGGTCAGGAGCTTCACGGGGATGCCGCCGCCGAGGAAGACGCCGCCGGTGGCCATGGTTTTGAGGGCCATGTTTGAGGCTTCGGCGCCGAGGCAACTCACGAAAATATCGAGCGTTTTGGCGCACATCGGGCACTCGCCCGCATCGGCGAAGCGTGAGATCACGACGCCGGCGTTCTCGGTTTTCATCGCTTCGGCCACGGCGGGGAGTTCGGTGCCGCGGCCTGTGTCGCGGAGGAATTTGTAGATATTTTCGATGCCCATGCCGGAGGCGACTCGCTCGGCGCTGACATGGCCGAATTGTTTGACGAGGTATTCGAGGAGGGCGATCTCGAGTTCGTTGCGCGGGGCGAAGTCGGCATGGCCTCCCTCGCAGGCCCAGACATGGTGGCGGTGGCCGTCCCAGAAAAGCCCCGCTTCGCCGAGACCAGTGCCGGGGGAGACGACGCAGCGGTTGCCGGTGGCATGGGGCGCGCCACGCTGGACGATGGCGAAATCCCCGGCGGGCAGGTGGGCGATGCCGCAGGCGTTGGCAGCGAGATCGTTGAGGACGCGGACATGAGGGATGCCGAATTCCACGGAGATTTCCTTCGCGTCCACGCCCCACGAGAGGTTGGTGGGTTTCGCGCGACCGTTCGAAACGACGCCGGGAATTCCGAAGCCGGCGGCGAGGATGGGCTGGTGCTCGTCGGCGAGGAATTCGCGGAGGATGGCGTTGAGGCCGGGATAGCCTGCGCTGGGGTAACGCTGCTCACGGACGAGCGAGAGTTTTCCCCCGACGACATGGAAGAGGGCGATGTTCGCCTTCGTGCCGCCGATGTCGCCGGCGAGGATCAGGTGGGAACGCGCGGGCATTTTCAGCGGTCCAGTTTGTAGTAATGCCACTGGTGGCCGGCTTTCTCGATGAGCTTGCTGGCGGCCTCGGGGCCCCAGGTGCCGGCGGCGTAGTTCGGGAAATCGCGGGGATGAAGGGCCTGCCAGACATCGAGGATGGGATTCACGATGCGCCAGGAGGCGTCCACGCTGTCGTAGCGGTGGAAGAGCGTCATGTCGCCGATCATGCAATCGTAGAGGAGCGTCTCGTAGCCGGTGGCGGCGGTGGTTTCGCCGAATTCGGCGTAGCTGAAATCGAGCGGGACATTGGCGATGGAAACGCCGGGGCCGGGCTTCTTGGCGTGGATGTCCATGGTGATGCCTTCGTCGGGCTGCACATGGATCACGAGGCGGTTCGGGGTGACATCGGCGTCGACATTTTTTCCAAAAAGCAGAAGCGGGCTGCGCTTGAAGCCGATGACGATCTGGGTGGTGTGCTCGGCGAGGCGCTTGCCGCTGCGGATGAAGAAGGGCACATCGGCCCAACGCCAGTTTTCCACCATGAGCTTCATGGCGACGAAAGTCTCGGTGTTCGACTGCGGATCGACATCCTTCTCGGTGCGGTAGGCAGGGACATTTTTTCCGTCGATGAGGCCGGCGCCGTATTGGCCGCGGACGGTATTCATCAGCACCTCTTCGGGCTCCATCGGGCGGATGGCTTCGAGGACTTTGACCTTCTCGTTGCGCACGCTATCGCCGGAGATCGAGGCAGGGGGCTCCATGGCGATGAGCGAGAGCACGGAAAGGATGTGGTTTTGCACCATGTCGCGTGTGACGCCGGAGTGGTCGTAGTAGCCTCCGCGCAGTTCGACTCCGAGTTTTTCGGCGACGGTGATCTGGACATAGTCGATGTAGCGGCGGTTCCAGATCGGCTC
>CAWUMN010000193.1:0-2967 GCA_963923595.1 uncultured bacterium | reverse complement strand
CCGGGGTTGGTGCTCGCTTTTGGTTATCTCGCGATGACGCAGGAGGGGAAAATTTTCGAATTCCTGAACCCGGCGGTCGATCCCTTGATCATTCTGGTGATCGCCTATTCGGTGCGGCGCCTGCCGTATGTCGTCCGCTCCGCTGCGGCGGGCTTTCAGCAAACCAGCGTCACGCTCGAGGAAGCCGCCCAAAACCTCGGCTGCCCGCCGCTGCGCACTCTCCGCAAAATCACAATCCCCCTCATCGCCGCCAACCTCCTCGCCGGCGGCCTGCTGGCGTTTTCCTTCGCGATGCTCGAGGTGAGCGACTCGCTGATCCTTGCGCAAAAACAGCAGGATTTCCCGATCACGAAGGCCATCTACGAACTCTACCAACTCCTCGGCGAAGGCCGCTTCGTCGCCAGCGCGCTCGGCGTCTGGGCCATGGCCTTCCTTGCCACAACAATCCTCGGCGCCAGCCTGATCCTGGGCAAAAAACTCGGAGCCATTTTCCGAGCCTGAGCCCCCATTTCACTCCTTGTCAAAAGCCCGCGCGCGGCTATTGGTATCTCTCCATTTATGCCAGCCGCCAATGATCTCCGCAAAGGAATGGCCATCCGCTACAACGGAAATCCCGCCATCGTTCTTGAAATCCACCACCGCACGCCGGGCAACCTCCGCGCGTTCGTGCAATGCATCATCCGCTACATCGGCACCGGCAAGTCCGCCGACATCCGCTTTTCCTCGACCGAGAAAGTCGATGTGGTCGAAACGAACCGCCAACCGCTCGAGTTCAGCTATGCCGACCACCAAGGCTACCATTTCATGGACCCGGAGACCTATGAAACGATCACGCTGAACGAGGATTTGATCGGCGACGCGAAGCAATACCTAGTCGAAAACCTCAAGGTTGAGGTGCTCAGCATCGAGGGCCGTCCGGCCCAGATCGAGTTGCCGTCCTCCGTCGTGCTCAAGGTAACCGAATCCGCCGAAGGCATCCGCGGGGACTCGGCGAACAATGTGCAAAAGCCCGCCACGCTCGAGACCGGCAAGATCATCAATGTCCCGCTCTTCATCAAAGAGGGCGAGTCGATCAAGGTCAGCACCGCTGATGGCACCTACATGGGCCGCGCTTAAGGCGCATCCGCCATTGACAATATCAAAAGCTCGGCAATCTTCGAAATTCTATGAAAAAACTACTCCTCCTTGCGGCGGTTCTCGCCGCTTTCTCCGTTAACTCGGTCTTCGCCGGAGGCAAATGCCCTGGCGGCGGCTGCGGTGACAAGGACAAGGACGACAAGAAGGACGCTGAGAAGAAGTCTCTCATGGTCCAAGTCGATCTGTAATCCCAGGGAATTTCCCTTCAATAAGGCGCGGGCGGTCTCTGGCCGCCCGCGTTTTTTTTTGCCCCGACTCGAACAAAAAATGCCGCCTGCCCCCACGATTTCGGTAAAATTTACCCCGTCCATGGGGTTTTTCCTTCCTGCCACCACTAAATAAGGAGGGTTGAGGGGTTGGCCCGCAAATTGCTTTCGGGAAATCACCATGGCGGTCCGTTCCATTATACGGTCTTCGCCCAAGTTTTTCCTGAAATGATCCTTAGCGAACCGAAACCCAAACTCGAAGAAGCCCTCGCCCTCCTTCAACTCGGCCTCAAAGAAGAATCTCTCGCGCTGATTGAAAGCCAACTGAAGGACGATCCCTGCCATAAAACCAACCTTGCCGCGGTATCGATCTTCAACCGCTTGGGGCTTTTCGATCGTGCCGCCAAATGCGCTGATGTGGCCTTGGCTGATCGTGACCTCTGTGAGCCCGAGGATTTGTTACAAATCTCGCTCGCCTACAATTTCGCTGGTCGCATCCGTGATTCCTACGATCTGGAGCGCTCGATGCATCCCTTATCGAATGACATTTCATTGATTCGTCTTTACGGCCTGGCCTGCAAGGCCGCCCGCCTTGGCCTCTACCGCGAGGCGCTGAACCACCTCCTCAGTTGCTTCCGGTTCCACAATGTCGAGTCCCTCGACGCCCATCGTAAAATTTTCCTCGATACTGAAATCTCGAGCCTCTGGATGCATATTCCGGAAACTCCCCTGTCGCTTCGGGAATCAATGCGGTTTTGCAATATCCCATTCGACGAAATCCTTGCTGTGAACGAGAGCACCCACCCCGTGCGCTGCCTCGACTACCATGATTTCGATATCATGCCGAAGCGGTTCAAGGCCCTGCTCCAGCCTTTGCATCAGACCTGCTTCGAGGTCTCGCCGCTCCAGCAGGCGACCCAGCCAAAACTCTACGCCGACTATCTCGAATGGCAGCAATCTCTCGTCACCCCTCGACTCGAGATTTTCCGGGACCTCGCAAAGCGCATCCGCTCCACCGTGATCGCAAAGCAGCTCGAGTTTGCTAAATTCCAAGCCGAGCGCGGTCGTATCGCGTGCGCCCGCAACCACATCGTCTGCCATTTGCAGAACTCGCCCGGAGCCAGCCTTGCCGACATTCCCAAGATGCCCGCTCTCGCTCCGCTTCTTGAGGAATTTCGCGCCCAGCATGACGAAAGCCCCGAGGCGTTCGAGTATCTGATTTCCTGGAAATGCAAGGAGGAGCCTGAGGCTTTCCTTTTTGACATCCTGCCGGAAATGCCCGAGCGGAACCGCAACTCCGGCTACGCCAAGCTCGCGCTTGGTTGCACCCACTACCGCCTTGGAAACATCCACTCGGCCATCGACCAATGGGCCGCCTGCGCCGAATTGTGGCCGCTCGATGATGCTCCGGTAATGAATGCCACGATGCTCCTCAGCGGCGAGGAGCGGTGGGACGAAGCCTCAGAACTCATCCAGCGCCTCCCCGGCCAGTGCATGGATTCGCTTCTCTGGAAAAACGCCTGCACCGCCATCCGCGAGCGTCGGAGCTTTACGATCTCGAACAAAATTTTCACCAGTCCAACGATCCCTACTCCCACCTTCGGGGGGCTCTATTCCGGCGCGG
>CAWUMN010000192.1:0-2973 GCA_963923595.1 uncultured bacterium | reverse complement strand
GCGCACTACATGTGGATGGGCAAAATCGCGACCGTCGCCGGCATCCTCATCTCCATCGGCTTCGCGTATGTGGCGAAAAATGTGAACAACATCATGGATTTTCTCCAACTGGTGTTCGGCTTTGTGAACGCCCCGGTGTTCGCCACTTTCCTTCTCGGCATGTTCTGGAAACGCGCCACCGGCCACGGAGCGTTCTTCGGCCTGCTGGCGGGAACACTCGCAGCCGTCGTTTTCCACGGCATCAGCTCGCCCCAGCCGCTCGCCCCCGGCGAGACCCTCCCTTGGATCAAGGGCGCCTGGCTCGGTTGCCACATTTCCTTCACCTCGAGCATGGCCCAGAATTTCTGGCTCGCGATTGTCGCTTGGAGCGTCTGCTTCGTCGTCACCATCCTCGTCTCGATGGCAACCAGCCGCACCAAGTCCGATGAGGAACTCAGAGGCCTCGTCTACTCGCTCACGCCGACCCAGCGCGAGGAGAATGAACCCGTCTGGCTGCGCCCCGCCGTGATCGGCTCGCTTGTGCTTTTCGCCGCGCTGATCCTCAACATCATCTTCTGGTAACCCTCAAACCCCATCGCACACCATGAACTTCGACCTACGCTTCCCGATCGGAATCCTCTTCAGCTCCTACGGCGCCATCCTCGCCGTCTACGGCGCCATCACCAACGGCAGCGACATCTACAAAAAATCTCTCGGAGACAACATCAACCTCCAATGGGGCGCCGTGCTTCTGGTTTTTGGCCTCCTCATGCTCACCTTCGCCATCCGGGGCCGGAAGAAAAGCAACTAGCCAGCAGGCTTTCCCTCTTTAAATCGGCCTTGCCGACCTTTCGCGGCGTGTGCATATCAATCGGGCTTTATAACCCCGATTTCGAATTCCTATGAGCATACTCCTCGAACCCTCCCGCTTCGCCGCCACCGCGGGAGTGGGCGTGATCATCCTCCCCGGCGTCCTCTACTTGGCCTTCTGGTGATGAAAAACCCGATACTCCGCCGGGCGGCTTTGACCGCGATCCTATCCGTTCCTTTTTGGCAAATCCAAGCCGCCCCGGAACCTCAAACCCACCCCGCTTTGGCACCTGCGAGACAGTTCGATTGGTGGGGCGCCCGCCACGAAGCCAAACTCCGCGAGATCGCTGAAAAAGGCAGGGAGATCGACCTTGTCTTCCTCGGTGATTCGATCACCCAAGGCCTCGAACGCCCCACATCCGCGAAGATCGTGGCCGAGACATTCCCCGGCATGACCGTGCTGAACCTCGGCTACAACGCCGACAAGACCGAGAATGTCCTCTGGCGCCTGCGAAACGGCGAGGTCGATGGCCTCTCCCCGAAAGTGCTCGTCCTCATGATCGGCACCAACAACTCCGGCCACCGCCCGGATCCACCGGAAATCACCGCCCAAGGCATCGGCATGATCCTCGAGGATGTAAAAAAACGGATGCCGAATACCAAGGTCGCCTTGCTCTCGATCTTCCCGCGCGGAGCCACACCCGATGATCCCGTTCGTCAACTCAACGAAAAGATCAACCTGCTCCTGCCCTCCCTCGCCGATGGCAAAACCGTCTTCCACATCGATATCAACTCCGCGTTTCTCGATGCCAACAACACCGTCCCGCCCGACATCATGCCCGACCGCCTCCACCCGAGCGACATAGGAAATGCTCTTTGGATGCAGGCCCTGAAACCCCGCCTCGCCCCCCTCTTGCAAAGCGCCCCTGCAAACACTCGCCCCGAGTAGAGTTGGTCTGTCAGCTGTTGATTCCGGTTCACCCCTTGCAGCCTGCAGATTGAAAAAACCTTCTGTGTTTTAATTAAAAGCCACTCCCAAAAAAGTTTTCTGATACCTAAAATTCTGTCTCCAGCATGAAACTCGATTCCCTTTTTCGAACCAAATCCGTCCTCGATATCCAGCATGAACTCGCCGCCGGCGCGAGCGCCGGAGTCTCGCTCAAGCGCCATCTCGGAGCAACGAGCCTCGTGCTTTTCGGCGTTGGCGTCCTCATCGGCGCGGGCATCTTTTCACTGACCGGAATGGCGGCAGGTGAATACGCCGGTCCCGGCATCGTGTTGTCTTTTGTCATATCCGCCGTGGCCTGCGCCTTGGCGGGACTTTGCTACGCCGAGTTTGCCTCGATGGTTCCCGTCTCCGGCAGCGCCTACACCTACGCCTACACCACGCTGGGGGAGTTTTTTGCCTGGATCATCGGTTGGGATCTCGTGCTCGAATACGCGGCAGGCGCCGCCACGGTGGCGACGAGCTGGTCGGCATACCTCATGAAATTCTGCGGCCAGGTGGGAATCCCGCTGCCGCCGCAGTGGGCAGCATCGCCTTTCAGCATCATCGAGGGCACTCAAGTCCATGGCATATTCAATCTGCCCGCCGCGTTCATCGTCGCCCTGATGTCCCTCGTGCTCATCAAGGGAATCCGGGAATCGGCAATGCTAAACGCCGTGCTCGTTGCGCTGAAATTGTTCGTCATTCTTGCTTTTATCGGACTCGGTTGGAGCTACATCAACCCGGCCAACCACCAACCATTCATTCCGCCAAACACGGGAGAGTTCGGGCAGTTCGGCTGGAGCGGGGTATTCCGCGGCGCGGCGGTGATTTTTTTCGCCTACATCGGCTTCGACGCCGTTTCCACAGCGGCGCAAGAGGCAAAGAATCCCCGGCGCGATATGCCCATCGGGATTCTCGGTTCGCTCGTTCTTTGCACCCTTCTTTATTGCATCTTCTCTTGGGTCCTGACCGGCCTGGCGAACTACAAGGAATTCTCGGGACTTTCCGGCCTTGCCCCTGTCGCGGTGGCGATCTCCCACACGCCTTACAAATTTTTCACACTGCTCGTCGAGTTGGCGATCCTCGCCGGATTTTCCTCGGTGATCATGATTCTGCTTCTCGGTCAATCGCGCGTCTTTTTGTCCATGTCGAAAGATGGCCTACTCCCCTCCGCGTTCAGTGAGCTCCACCCGAAG
>CAWUMN010000191.1:0-2987 GCA_963923595.1 uncultured bacterium | reverse complement strand
TCAAAACACTACGCTTGGATTTGATGGCGCCTTTGCCTTTAAGACTGGGATGCTGGCTCATAAATTAAAAATGGCCGCGCAGAATGGTGCCTGCTTTTTCGGAAAGCAATCCCATTTCTCAGGAAAAATTAAACGCAACACGGAATCCAATACTAAAAAATGATTCACCGCTTGCGATCGGGGGCGTTTAGTCGATTAAATGCGAATCGCGCCCAGCGCAGATTCTTCAATGGGTTTTTCCAAGATTTTCGACAATTCACTCCTCCAAAAATCCCCGCTCCTGCGGTCATTCCAGACTTTGCTGGAGCCGATGGATGACTCCGCGCTCCAAAAGCTCGCCGCGCGCTCGGCATCGACCACCCGCCGCCACTTCGGCCGCACGATGCGACTCTTCGCCCCGCTCTACCTCTCGAACGAGTGCATCAATTCCTGCACCTACTGCGGCTTTTCCCGCGAGAACGCCATCCAGCGCGTCACCCTCGAAATCGACCAAGTGGAAAAAGAAGCCCGCCATCTCGTCGCCGAGGGCTTTCGCAACATCCTCCTCGTCGCCGGCGAGCACCCGAAATTTGTCTCCGGTCCCTACCTCGAAATGTGCCTCGAGCGCCTGCGACCCATCGTTCCGTCACTCTCGATCGAGGTCGCCCCGATGGAGACCGCCGAATACAAACCCCTCGTCCAAGCCGGCGCCGAGGGATTGGTCGTTTATCAAGAGACCTACCACCGCGAAACCTACACCCGCATGCACCTTGCGGGGCCCAAGAAAGATTTCGAATGGCGCCTCGATTGCCCCGAGCGCGGCCACGAGGCGGGCTTCCGCCGCATCGGCATCGGCGCGCTTTTCGGCCTCGCCGATTGGAGATTCGAAGCCCTCGCCCTCGCCACCCACCTCGAATACCTCCAACGCGTTTGCTGGAAATCCCAACTCACCGTGAGCCTTCCCCGCCTACGCCCCTGCGCGGGAGAATTCGAGCCGGAAAATCCCCTGCCCGACCGTGAGTTCATTCAACTCCTCTGCGCCCTGCGCGTGACCTTCCCCGCCGTCGGCATCGTCCTCAGCACCCGCGAGCCAGCCGCCCTGCGCGATCTCATCGCCCCGCTGGGCATCACCATGATGAGCGCGGGCAGCCACACCGAACCCGGCGGCTACACCGGCCAAGGCAAGGAAGCCCTCCACCTCACGGTTCGCGGAAAAATCCAGCCCGGCACCGGCGGCGAATCCGCCACCGAGCAATTCAGCATTTCCGACGACCGCGACGCCCGCACCGTCGAAGGCGTTCTCCAAAACCTCGGCCTCGACCCCGTTTGGAAAGATTGGGACGCCGAAATCCTCGGAGCCACTCGATGAATATCCACATCAATGGCGACGCCCGTGACATCGCCGGTTTGAAAACCCTCGCCGACATCGCCCCCGCCCTCGGCCTCGTTCCCGCCATGATCCTCATCGAGCACAATGGCATCGCCCCGCGCCGAGCCGATTGGCCCAAAATCCCCCTCGCCGAAAACGACCGCGTCGAAATTCTCCAAGTCGCCGCCGGAGGTTGATTTTTCCCAAAATCCATTTCAACCCCGCCCCCGCCATGCTAGAAACCCCCGCATGACAGCGATTCTGGCACTCGAGGATGGACGGGTTTTTCATGGCGAAAGTTTCGGCGCGGCCGGCACCACGACCGGCGAGGTGTGCTTCAACACCTCGATGACCGGTTATCAGGAAATCCTCACCGACCCGTCCTACCGCGGCCAAATCGTCGCGATGACCTGCCCCGAGATCGGCAACTACGGCGTTAACGGCCTCGATGTCGAAAGCGACCTCCCGCAAGTGCGCGGCTTCGTGATCGAGGAACTCAGCCCCGTCGTCAGCAACTGGCGCTCCGACTCCTCGCTCGATGCTTATTTAAAAAAACACGGCATCCCCGGCATCCAGGGCGTGGACACCCGGGCGCTCACCCGCCACCTCCGCACCCGCGGCGCGATGCGCGCCTGCCTCACCACCGAGATCACCGACCCCGCCAAGGCCGTCGAAACCGCCAAGGCCGCGAGCTACGCGGGCGTCGATTTCGTGAAGGAAGTCACCTCCAAGGATCGCCACGCGTGGGATTCCGAGAGTCGTCTCAGCCGCGAATGGGTCTTGCGTCGCGGAGCCGACGACTCCCGCGAGGCCGATGAAAAAGGCAACCTCTTCGAAAAACTCCCGCCCGCCGCCCACACGCTCGCCGCCGTGGATTTCGGGATGAAAAAAAACATCCTCCGCTCGCTCCGCCGCCAAGGGTTCGAGGTCACCGTCGTTCCTGCCACGACTTCGGCCGACGAAATCCTCGCCCTCGGCACCGATGGGGTTTTCCTCTCGAACGGCCCCGGCGACCCCGAGGCCCTCGATTACGCGAGCGAAACCGCCCGTCAGCTCATCGGCAAAAAACCTCTCTTCGGCATTTGCCTCGGCCACCAAATCCTCGCCCGCGCCCTCGGCGGAAAGACCTTCAAACTCAAATTCGGCCATCGTGGAGCGAACCAACCGGTGAAAGACCTGCGCACCGGCAAAATCGCCATCACCTCGCAGAACCACGGCTACGCGGTCGATCCCGCCTCGCTCCCCGCTGATGTCGAGGTTACCCATATCAATCTCAACGACGGCACGGTCGCCGGTCTCCGCCACAAAAACCACTCCGCCTTCAGCGTTCAATACCACCCCGAAGCCAGCCCCGGACCGCGCGATGCGGAATACTTCTTCGCCGAGTTCGCCAAAGAAGTTGCTGCTTCCAAGGCCCGTAGCTAGAAAATCCTCCCCCATGGCGAAGCTCCTGATCCAAATGCCCAACGGCGAGGAGGTCACTCACGACCTCCCCGAGGACACCACCACCATCGGCCGCCGCCCGGACAATTCCCTTGTCATCGAGGACACCTCCGTCAGCAGCCACCACGCGGAAATTCTCTTCGAAAACAACGCATTTTTCGTCAAAGACCTCGGCTCCACCAACGGCACCTACCTC
>CAWUMN010000190.1:0-3007 GCA_963923595.1 uncultured bacterium | reverse complement strand
TCGCCGCTCTCGAGCATCAAGCACGCGGGCATGCCGTGGGAACTCGGCCTCGCCGAAACCCACCAAACGCTCGTTCTGAACAATCTCCGCAGCCGCATCGCGGTGGAAACCGATGGCCAGCTCAAGACCGGCCGCGATGTCGCCATCGCCGCGCTCCTCGGCGCCGAGGAATTCGGCTTCGCCACCGCGCCGCTCGTGACGCTCGGTTGCATCATGATGCGCGTTTGCCACAAGAACACCTGCCCGGTCGGTGTGGCCACGCAAAATCCCGAACTCCGCAAAAACTTCACCGGCGACCCGGCTCATGCCGTGAACTTCATGCGCTTCATCGCGCAGGAACTTCGCGAGATCATGGCGGAACTTGGATTCCGCACCGTCCAGGAAATGGTAGGCCGCGTGGACAAACTCGAAGCCCGCAAGGCCGTTGACCACTGGAAGGCCCGCGGTCTCGACCTCTCGCCGCTTCTTTACCAGCCGCCCGTCGGACCCGAAGTGGGCCGTTTTTGCCAGATGGAGCAGGACCACGGCATCGCCAAGTCGCTCGACATGACGGTGCTCATGGACATCTGCAAACCCGCCATCGAGCGCGGGGAAAAAGTCCGCGCCACCCTGCCGGTGAAAAACATCAACCGCGTCGTCGGCACCATCATCGGCAACGAGGTGACCCGCAAACACGGCGCCGCCGGTTTGCCCGAGGACACCATCCACCTGCATTTCCAAGGCAGCTCCGGCCAAAGCCTCGGCGCCTTCATGCCCCACGGCATGACGATCGAACTCGAGGGCGACACGAACGACTACCTCGGCAAGGGCCTCAGCGGCGGACGCATCATCCTGTATCCTCCGAAGGGCTCCACCTTCAAAGCCGAGGAAAACATCATCTGCGGCAATGTGGCCCTCTATGGCGCCACCAAGGGCGAGGTTTTCCTGCGCGGCATGGCCGGCGAGCGCTTCGGCGTCCGCAACTCGGGCGTTAATGCCGTCGTCGAAGGACTCGGCGACCATGGTTGTGAATACATGACCGGTGGTCGTGTGGTCGTTCTCGGAAACACCGGCCGCAACTTTGCGGCGGGAATGTCCGGCGGCATCGCCTACATCCTCGACGAGGCGGGCGACTTCGCCACCGATCGTTGCAACAAGGCGATGGTCGCTTTGGAAAAACTCGAAGACCCCACCGAGATCGAGGAACTCCGCGAACTCATCGAACGCCATGTTCAATTCACCGGCAGCGAACGCGGAAAGGCCGTCTTGGCCGATTTCCACAGCCTGCTGCCGAAATTCGTGAAGGTCATCCCCCACGACTACAAACGCGTGCTCCAGGCGCTCGCCCAGGCCAAAGCCGACGGCCTCGACGGCGAGGAAGCCATCAACGCCGCATTCGAAGCCAATTCGCGCGACCTCTCGCGCGTGGGAGGAAACTAAAGGAACCAAGCCATGGGAAAACCAACCGGATTCATCGAATACGACCGCGAGGTCGCCACTGACATTTCACCCCGCCAGCGCCTCGCGAACTGGGACGAGTTCCACGAGCACATGCCCGAGGAAAAACTCAAAATCCAAGGCGCGCGCTGCATGGATTGCGGCATTCCGTTTTGCCACACCGGAAAACTCATCTCCGGCATGGCCAGCGGCTGCCCGATCAACAACCTCATCCCCGAGTGGAACGACCTCGTCTACCGCGGCCTCTGGCGCGAAGCCCTCGACCGCCTCCACAAGACGAACAACTTCCCCGAGTTCACCGGCCGCGTCTGCCCCGCTCCGTGCGAAGGCTCCTGCACGCTCGGCATCATCGAGCCGCCTGTGGCCATCAAAACCATCGAAGCCGCCATCATCGACAAAGGCTTCGAGGAAGGCTGGGTCGTTCCCGAACCGCCCGAGGTCCGCACGAACCGCAAAGTGGCTGTGGTCGGCTCCGGCCCCGCCGGCCTCGCTTGCGCTGCCCAACTCAATAAGGCGGGCCACCATGTCACCGTCTTCGAGCGCGCCGACCGCATCGGCGGCCTGCTCCAATACGGCATTCCGAACATGAAGCTCGACAAGCGCCAAGTCGTCGACCGCCGTATCAAAATCCTTGAGGACGAGGGCATCGTTTTTAAAACCGGAGTCGAGATTGGCAAGCACATCACGGCCGACCAGTTGAAAAAGGACTTCGACGCCGTCGTGCTCTGCACCGGTGCCACCAAGCCCCGCGACCTCCCCATTCCCGGCCGCGAGTCTTCCGGAGTCCACTACGCGATGGAATTCCTCACGGAAAACACCCGCTTCCTCCGCGTCCACGGCTCGCCGAACGGCAACCGCCCGCCCATCGATGCGAAGGGCAAAAATGTCATCGTCATCGGCGGCGGCGACACCGGCACCGATTGTGTGGGCACCTCGCTCCGCCACGGCTGCAAATCCGTCACCCAGCTCGAAATCCTCCCCAAGCCTCCCCTCACCCGCGCCGCGAACAACCCGTGGCCCGAATGGCCCAAAGTCTACAAAATGGACTACGGCCAGGAGGAGGCAGCCGCCGTCCAAGGCGAGGACCCCCGCAAATACGAAGTCACCGCCAAGCGCTTCGTGAAGGGATCAAACGGCGAGGTCACAGGTATTGAAATCGTGAACATTCAGTGGGAGAAAAACGACCAAGGCCAATTCGTTCCCAAGGATGTCGAAGGCACCCTTCGCGTCGTCCCCGCCGACCTCGTCCTGCTGGCCATGGGCTTCCTCGGCCCCGAGCAGCCCCTCCTCGAGGCCTTCGGCGTCGAGCGCGACCCGCGCGGAAACGCCAAAGCCGAGCACGAGAAATACACGACAAATGTCCCGAATGTCTTCGCAGCCGGCGATTGCCGTCGTGGGCAATCCCTCGTCGTCTGGGCCATCAACGAAGGCCGAGGCGCCGCCCGCGAAGTCGACCGCCACTTGATGGGGGCGACGCAACTTCCCTGATCGAACCGCTTCTCTGCCTGCGGGGACATCCCGGTGCCTGAACCTGCAAAGAGGGATGCTGGCCAGGCGTTTGCGGGAAACT
>CAWUMN010000189.1:0-3010 GCA_963923595.1 uncultured bacterium | reverse complement strand
TCCTTTTTTTGATCCTGCTTCTGCTCTTGCTGCTGCTGTTGTTTTTCGAGGTCCTCGATGAGTTTTTTCACCAGCTCGCGGTTCTCCTTGGCGAAATTGTTGTCGGGGTTGAGCTGCAGGACCTCGTCGTATTGTTCGATGGCGTTTTTCCAGTTGGTTTTCTTGGCTTCCGGTTCGGGCGCGGCTTCGCCCTTTCGAACAAGCGTGTTGGCGAGATTGTAGGCCGCCGCTTCGCGGAGCTTCGGATTCGGGGAAAGGAGGGCTTCGGTGAAATGCGTCGCGGCTTTTTCGAGGTCGCCCGTCTTGTAGGCCGCCGCGCCGGTGTTGAACTGCAACTCGCGCGATGCCGGTTGGCCCTGGAGTTTTTCCTCAAAAACAGTCGCGGCCTTGTTGAAATCCCCGTTGTTGAATTCCTCCAGGCCCGACTGCGCGTGCGCGTTAGGAACGAAAGCCAGAAGCACGACTGCGGACTTCGCCAAGCGTCGGCGGCGGTCGCCGGGAAGCAATGAAAGCGCCAGCAGGATGCACGCAGCCGCGAGCGGCCATTGGTAGCGCTCGATCGGTTGGCGCGCATTGAAAACCCCGTTTTCCGAAAGCTCCATCGGCACGATGCCCTTCTCGAAAATATCCCGCGCCGCCTCAGGCCCGATCGGGATATAGAAACCCCCGGTGGCAGCGGCGATCTCGCGCAGGCGCGCCTCGTCGAGCTTGGATGTCACGGGCTTGCCCGCCTTGTCGCGAACGAAGTCCGGCCGTCCATCATCGAGCCGGATCGGAATCAAGGACCCCTCGGGCGAGCCGATGCCGACCGTAAAAATGCGAACCCCTTCCTGCGCGGCGCGTTTCGCGGCGGCGATGCCATCGGCGTCCAATTCCTCGCCATCCGTGAGAATCACGAGCGCACGGGTGTTTCCCTCGGCCTTGCCGAACGCCTCCAGCGCGGAATTGATCGCGGCGGCGAGGTTCGTGCCACCCACGGGAATTAAATTTGTGTCGAGTTCCTCGAGGGCATTGGTCACTGCCGAGTAGTCGAGTGTGAGCGGAGCCTGCAGAAAGGCCGATCCCGCAAAGGCGATGAGTCCCACGCGGTCGCCTTGCATGAGGCGCACTAGGTCTTGGGTGAAAAGCTTCGCGCGAGCGAGGCGGGTGGGGGAGACATCGGTGGCCATCATGCTCCGCGAGGTGTCGATGGCAACAATCACATCGCGGCCCTTCTGCTTGGTTTCCTTTTCGATGAATCCGTAGCGCGGTTGGGCCAGGGCGAGGGCGGCGAAGGCGAGGGCTGCCAGCATTAACGCGGCGCGGACCGTGCGGCGCAGAGGGCTGACCGAGCCCGCAAGCTGCTCGCGCAGGCGGGGGGCGACGATTTTCGAAACGAGTTCCCGCCCGCGCCGGTGCGACCACAGGAACAGGAGGGACGCCAGCGGGATCGCCGCCAACAACCAGAACCACAAGGGCGCGCCGAATGTCAGGGAAGTCGTCTCCATACGGTTTGCGAAAGCAGGATTTCGAGAAGCAGACAGGCGATGCCGGGAATCAGGACATATTGGAAGAGGTCCCGGTATTGTGCGGTCCGCTCCACCTCGACCTTCGTCTTCTCCATTTTATCGATCTCGGAAAAAATTTTGCGGAGCGAGTTGGTGTCGGTCGCCCGGAAGTATTGGCCGTTCGTGATGCTGGCGATTTCGCTGAGTGTCTTCTCGTCAAATTTCACGAGGACATTCCGATAGACGGTGCGGCCGAAGGCGTTTTGGAGCGGAAATGGCGCCTCGCCCTCGGTGCCGGCTCCGATCGTGTAAATGCGAATTCCGAGCGCCTTGGCGGCCTCGGCGGCGGTGAGGGGTTGGACCTTGCCGGCGTTGTTGTCGCCGTCGGTAAGCAGGACGATGAGCTTGGTTTTCGCCTCCTTGTCTTTCAGGCGGTTCGCGGCGGAGGCGATGGCGGAGCCAATCGCGGTGCCGTCCTCGACGAGGCCGATGCGGAGTCGCTCGAGGTTCCGGATGAGCCAGTCGTGGTCGAGCGTGAGCGGGCTCACGAGATAGGGACGACCGGCGAAGGCTATGATGCCGATGCGGTCGTTCGGGCGCTGGCGGATGAATTGCTCGGTGACGAGTTTGACCGTGTCGATGCGGTTCGAGCGGCTGTTTCCAATCGTGAAATCCTCTGCAAGCATCGAGCGCGAGACATCGAGCACGAGCATGATGTCCACGCCGGTGGCCTGGACGCGGGTCGTCACGCGACCCAGCTGTGGGCGGGCGAGGGCGATGATGAAAAGAGCGAGGGCGAGGTAGCTGAGTCCCGCGAGAAAGGCCCCGGCGCGGTTGCGCTGGCGGCTGCCGATTTCCGCCAACATCGAGGTGGTCGAAAAAGTCACCGCCGCCGTGCCGCCGAATTTTCCCTTCAGCCAGGCCAGAACCGGTATGCCGAGCAGAAGAAGGAGCAGCCAAGGGTGGGCGAAGGAAAATTCGGAGAGCCAGTTCCTCATTTTGCGGGCTCCTTGCTTGGCGATTGGGCCTCCCCGCGAACGAGGCGTGCCGAGATGTCGAGAAGGTCGAGGAGTTCGGTTTCGGGCGCGCCGGAGCGGGCGTATTTCAGCAAGTCGGTCTTGGAGAGGAAAACCTCCAGCCCGTCTTTTTCATGGTCGGTGAAAAATGGACTCTCGCGCAGCGTGTCGAGGAATTCGATCGAGGTTTGCGTGGAGGCTTCCAATCCATATTCCGCCTGTATGTATCGGCGGAGGGCGTTGGAAACATTGACGCCGAATTTGTAGGGATCGGTTCCGGAGACACTCGAGCGGAGCTTTTCCAAAGCCTCGAGGGCCTTCTGCCGGTTGGTGAGCGGCGGGGCCTTACGGGCGAGGAATTTCTTCACCAGCCGGAAAAGCAGGAATAGGACGGCTGCCAGAACGACAGCGCCCGCGATCGTCATCCACAGCGGATACGGCCAATACCAGACCGGCCCGACAATGTCGTGGATCGGGGCTGGGGTGGGAGTCGGGGTGGGGCCTTGG
>CAWUMN010000188.1:0-3021 GCA_963923595.1 uncultured bacterium | reverse complement strand
GCCGATTCAATTTCAGCGAGGAGTTGGTCGGTGGAAATGCTCATGCCTCCGAGGGCTTCGACCGTGGTGCGTTCCATGTGGTCGTCTGTGGCGACGGTGACCTCGCAGGACGCGGTATACTTTGCGGCAAGACGCTCGATGATCTCATCGGCGGTTTGACCTGACTTTGAGTAGAAAATGGCGATCCCGCTCGGCTCCGACTCGCTCGAAGCTTTCGCGCCGCGTCCGTCGAAGACCACGGCGACTTCCCAAGTCGTCGAGTCCTGCAGACCAGTCAACCGCCGGACGAGGTTTTCCCGGGCGGAGGCGGTGTTGCGCTGGTGGATTTCGGTGAGGTCCGGCCAGGCGAAAATCACGCTGTGACCATCCACAAGCAGAATCCGGCGCTTCATGGGCTATTTTGCCTCGGGCAGAACTTTCGTGCCTAGCCGCTGAATGCCGGCCTTCGCAAAGGTGCTGGCGGGGTAAATTTGCCGCGCCTTGAGATACCAGGCGAGCGAGGAGCCGGGCTGATCCTTTTTCTCGAAATCCTCGGCGCGGTTGATCGCCTGCACGAACTCCGAAGCCTGGGTGGTGAGGTCGGCGCGGAGTTGGTTTAGCTTGTTGTCGTCGGGAAATTCCTTGCGCGCGGACTCCGCGCTTTCCCAGGCCCCGGCGGCATCGCCGCGTTTCGAAATCTCCTGAGCCTTCACGATCGCGGCTTCGACCAGCGACATTTTTTCCAAAACCTCGCCGAGTTGTTTTTGTTTCTCGGGATAAAGCGCGGCGGCCGCGATGAAGCGCATCCGGTCCTCGAAAATCTGCCTGTGGTTCTTCTGCTGGAGGAGCCGGTCAAAATCATTCATCGCCTGTTGCTGAACATCCGACTGGGTGAAGATCGTGTTGCCGACTTCGGCGAGGGCGGGGTTGCGGGGCCAGATCTCGGCGGCGGCTCGGAGTTCCTTCTCCATCGTCGCCTTGTCGCCCGAAACCGCAGCGGTGCGGGCTTTGGCGAGGTGCATCGCGCTGATCGTCTTGGCTGTCTCGACCTTCGCAAGCGGCTTGCTGGGGTCGAAATCCTTCGCGAGACCCTCCAGCTCGGGGACGAGTTTTTCGGCGCGAGTGAGGTCGTTCACTTCCAGCGCGGCGAGGAGTTCGTTGCTCTTGCGGGTGAATTCCAAGGCGCGCCGTTTGTCGTCGCGCGAGAGGAGTCGCACGCTGGGCATGTATTCGCCGAGGGCGAAGGTTTCAGCCAAACGCTCGGTGGCGCTTTGGAGTTCGCCCTGCTCGAGGAGGTATGTATAGGCCTCGACGCCCTCGTTCACATCGCGGATCGCCTCGCTAGCCAAACTGTCGATCTGGCTCAGGGAGCTGACGAGTTTGCTGATGCTTTGCGCTGCCGCCGCCGCGCCGCCGGTGAGGCTTTCGACGCCGATGTTTTCGAGTCCCATCCTTGCACCACTTGCGGAAAAGGAACTGCCGGTGCGGGTGGCGCCGCCGGTGTTGTTGTTGATGATGACATTCGTCCCGTTCTTGCCTGCTCCAGCTCCGGTTGAGGTTTGTTGGTCGAGGACGCCTTGGGAACCGGAGACGCGCGGGTCGAATTCGGCGTTGAGTTTTGCCTGGCCGGCATCCTTGTTCGTGGGAAGCGACTCGACCATTTTCTTGTAAACATCGATCGAGTTGTCGCCGTCCTTGTAGATGGCCCGGTAGAAGCGGTTCGCGATAATCACATGCTCGAAGCGCCGCGTGGCGAAATACTGCATGATGAGTGCCTGGAGGTGGCCTTTCGTGGTGAGTTCGAGCGTGGCGATGCGGAGTTTGTTGTTTTGGAGAGTTTGCCCGATGTCGGAAACTTTCCGCTTTGTCGTGGCCATGCGGGCGTCGCGCTCGATCTTCATGTTCTCCTGCGCGAGTTGGGAGACATTGGTGCCGGTGGGCGTGTTGAGGAGGCGGTTTTGCGCGGCCATCTGGTTGTTCCACTCGGCCTGGCCCAGTTCCTTTTCCAGCTTGGCGTTGTCGCGTTGGAGTTTGGCTATCGTCTCGAGGCTCTGGCGGGCGGAGTGGATCGCGTCGGACATCGTCCGGCAAAGGTTCGCGTCATCGCGATATTCGGAAGCCTTTTTCAACAGCGAAAATGCGGTCTCGATATTTTGTGGCGAGGCTTTTCCGGGGGAGAGGAGGTCGAGGATGCGGTCGATCGTTTGGCGATAGGCCACATCGGCCTCGCTCGTGGCGGCGGGGGCGTTGAGGTATTTCTCGAAGCGCGCGCGGAGGAGGCGGTTGTTGTTGATGTTCCAAATCTTCCCGTCGTAGCTCATCACCTCGCTGCCGGGATCGAAGGCCGGCACATCGCGGCCGATGAATCCTTCGTTCATCTGCGGTGGACGGGAGGAGTCCTGCGCCTTGGCAGGCAGGAGGGCGAGCAAACAAGCGAATGGGAGGGCAGGGCGTAGCGTCATGATTTCTCGACCTTTCGGGTGCGGAGGATTCCTTTTTCGTCAACAGCCACGAGGAAGACGAGGCGTTGTTCCTTTTGGATATTCATGTCGTTGAAATCGGCTGTCACGAGGACTGGGATGATTTCGTTGTCCACCTCGATGGCGATGAGGCGCCCCGAGTCCGGCGACCACGCGAGGGATTCGGCGACTTTGCCTTCGAGCTTGTAGGTATTCCCGCGAAGGCTGTTCGAGTTTTCCAAATAGGCTCCGACATTCAGGGAGGGAACGGTGCGGTGGGTCGAGTTGTCCTTGGAACCGAGAAACACAAAACCCAGCGCGACAATCACGAAAAACCCGGCAGCGATGGGAAGGAGGTTTTTCGGGCGGGAGGAACTTTTCTTTCGTGCCATTGGCGCAGGCTAGCGAACGGCGCCGCGACATCAAGGCCGCGCGTTGCGGCGGAGGGAGAGTCGTGATTCAATGATCGCACCCATGCTGAACTTCCTTGTCCGCCGACTTCTGATCAGCGCGTTCCTGCTTTTCTGTATCAGCCTGGTTTCGTTTTTCATGATCACGCTCGCGCCGGGCAGTCCTTATCCGT
>CAWUMN010000187.1:0-3043 GCA_963923595.1 uncultured bacterium | reverse complement strand
GCCGCCGGCATCAACATCGCCACGCTCGAGTCCAACCCCGGCCAACGACGCGCCAAGGAGGTCGATGCCTTGATTCAAGAGCGGGCGAAGCAGGAGGGGCGCATCCGCCAACTCCGGCAGACGGATGTTGGAATGCTGGGAAAGAAATCCCGCGAGCAGATTGTTGCCGAGGTTTCGGGTCGTCTCGAGGAAGCCAAAAAGCAGGACAACAAAATCCTGGTAGGCCGCTGGTCGAAGTTCCTCGAAGACCTCCCCCAAGAGGAGTCCATCGACCAATCGATCCTGGATTTGGAACAGAGGATCTTTGCAACCACCAAGCCATCGCGCATCAAGGTCTCGTGCGAATTGGCAAGTCATTCGCCGGATCAGCCTGAGAAAACCTCCTCACCTTAACCCCAAAAAAACTCCATGAAAAAAACCACCCACACTGCACTCCTCGCGCTTGCCGCTTTTTCAGCGTCTGCTTTTGCGCAGCAACCCGCCAGTATCACTCCTGTCCCCCGCACCGAGAAGGAGGAAAAATGGGTCAGCAACCATGAAGCCCGCGTCGCCGCCGCCAAGAAAGGCGATATCGATGTGATCCTCATCGGCGACTCGATCACCCACTACGGCCAGACTGCACCGCTCTACAAATACTACTTCGGTAAGCGCAAGGTGCTGAATCTCGGACAGGGCGGCGACCGCACTCAGAATGTCCTCTGGCGCCTCCAAAACGGCGAGGTTGAGGGCATCCAACCCAAGATCGCCTTCCTTATGATCGGCACCAATAATCTCGGCCGCCGAGAGTCACCCGAAGACACCGTTCTCGGCATCAAGGCAGTTCTCGCCGAACTGCAGCAACGCCTGCCAAACACCAAAGTCGTGCTCTTCTCCGTTTTTCCGCGTGGTGGCGATATCATGAATGCCATCAACACGGTCAACGCCCAACTCCCCGCCCTCGCCGATGGAAAGCGGGTCGTGCATGTGGACCTTGGCAATCTCTACCGGAATCCCGATGGGTCCCTGAACGATTCGCGATTCGTAGGCGACAAGGTCCACCTCAACCCGGAGGGCTACCGGGTCTGGTGGGAAAACATGGAGCCGCTCGTCGCCGAGGCTCTTGGCGAAACGCCTCTGCCCCCTGCAGTCCCGAAATAAAGCCAACTCCATGGTGAAACCAAAGCCCACCTCTCTGGTATGGCCCATCGCCTTTGCGGTGCTGGTCATGTCCGTCGCTTGGGTGCGGGCCGAGGAGTTGGGCGCGTATTACACCAAGGTCGATTCCGGGGAGGAATTCGAGCGTGTCTCCCGCACCGGGCCGGAGGCGGACATTGTGGTGCGGGGCCTCGGAGAGGGTGGGGGACGGCTCGTTTTTTGGCGTGGATCGAGCTATCTGCCCTACTGGGAGGTTGGTGGGGAAAAGCACTTTCTGAAGGAACTCACCCCTCGAAGCGGTGACGGGTCGGCTTCCCGCCCTGACAAGGTGAACACATACTCGCTGGCGAGGATTATCGAAAGCTCCCCGGAGAAGGTGGTCATCCACTGGCGCTACCTGCCCCATTTTGAAGGCTCAAACCCCCACTTCACCGAGACCAACTTGGTTTCCTTGAAGGATCACTTGGGCGACAAAAGGCCCGAGCATTTGGTCGCCGCCGACAAGTTCGTGGACGAGTATTTTTCCATTACTCCTGACGGTCGAGTAGAGCGGACTTTTCGCCCAGGCACCGAGAAATACGACGACTGGGCGGACCCGAAAAATGTCACCACGCAGGAACTCAAGCTGACCGCGAAAGGCATCGAGGTGGTTTCGGAGAAAGCTCCCGAACGATCCATCCCGCCAGCAGCGCTCAAGGGAAATCCACTTGTCGCAAAAACAGTCATCCCTCCAGTGAAATGGTGGAAGTTTGACGAGGGGGCGGGGGATGTGGCCAAGGAATCCATCGACGGAGAATCATGCGGGATTGAGGGGCCGAAGGCTTATTGGAAGCAGGGTGTCTCAGGCACGGCCTTGGCATTTGATGGATACCACAGCGCCATCCGCCTGCCAGCGGACAAGGCTCCGGATGTTTCTTCCGGGCTCACGCTGGAGGCCTGGGTGGCGATCGGGGCCTACCCGTGGAACTGGACGCCCATCATTCAACAGGGCCATGAGGAGAGCTACTATCTTGGCATCGGTTCCTCTGGGAATGTCGCTTTCAGCGTTCGCGTGGGTGGCAAGTTGGCGCGAATCGAGTCCACCCAAAAACTCGAACTCCGCCGCTGGTATCACCTGGCCGCTACCTATGACAAAGAAAGCGGCCGGATTTTTTTATCCATCGACGGGAAGCCTGCAGGTGAGCTTCTGGCTGGAACGGAGGGAATCGACCCGAGCGCAAGCCCTCTCCAGATCGGCAAGGGCAAGGAATTGCCTCAGACAAATACCACGCGCGGTGCGTTTCCGGCCGACTTTTCGTTCGACGGATTGATCGATGAGGTGCGGATTTACAATGCCGCCCTTAGTCCCGTGCAAATCGAGGCCTCACGCCAAAGCATTCCCTTGCCGAAGATGGTCGATCTCGATGCTCGCGAGCTACCTTCCGCGCCGAAGACCGGCCTGTTCGGGGGCCGCTACACGCGCTTGAAAACCTACGACACTTGGGAAGGTCTGTTCCGCTTCGGCGAGCATCCGGATGTCGTGGTCGAGTTTGATAAAAATCCCAACAGCTTCGTCTTCTGGCACGGCGCGGGCTATGTGCCCATGATCGCGAATGAAAAAGGGCAGTGGTATAGCAACGAATTCAACGAGACATGGAACCGCTCCGGAGGGAAGGGCTGCATGGAGCCGATGTCCGACAAGGAATCGTTTTCCAACCATGTGAAGATTCTCGAAAACACTCCGGCGCGGGTCGTGGTGCAGTGGCGCTTTCCGCTGCTGGATGTCTTACGCGTCCAGGCGAATTACAATGATGCCACCGGCTGGGGGGATTGGAGCGATTGGACCTACACGATCTATCCCGACGGAGTGGCGGTGAAGCGGATGCGCCTTTGGTCCAGCGGCCCGATCAACCACGAGTGGCAGGAAACC
>CAWUMN010000186.1:0-3049 GCA_963923595.1 uncultured bacterium | reverse complement strand
CGAAAACAACGCATTTTTCGTCAAAGACCTCGGCTCCACCAACGGCACCTACCTCAACGGCGGCCAGATCAAAAAAGCCCCGCTCAATCACGGCGACGAACTCCGTTTTGGATCGATCGTCACCAAATTCAAATCCCTGAACGACTCTGGGGAGTTGGTTGTCGATGATGGCGAGACCGAACCCCAGGAAAGCGCGACCAGCATCCGCCCCGCGAATTTCACCTGCTCCTCCCCCCTGCCCATCGTCAAAGACACCGCAGCCCCCCGCGCGAAAACCCTACTCGTCGCAGCTGCCGCCTTGAGCCTCATCTCAATCGGCGCTGCTATTTACAGAATTTTACAAATTCAGGCCCCAGCCCTCTGACTCCATATTGGGTTCAGAAAACGGAAGCCTCACCGACCGCATGGAAGAAAAATCCCACAATGAATTGCTGGCAATCCGCCGGCAGAAACTCGAAGCCCTCCGCGCCGCCGGCATTGATCCGTTCGGCAGCGGGTTTGAAACGACCGGAGCCCCCGGCGAAATCCGCGCCGCCTTTGCCGAGGGACAAAAAGTTCGCACCGCCGGCCGCATCACAGCCCATCGCAACATGGGCAAAAGCCATTTCATCGACCTCTCGGACAACTCCGGCCGCATCCAAGTTTATCTCAATGCAAAGGAACTCCCCACTGAGGCGATGGCGGCGTTCGACCACCTCGACATCGGCGATTTCCTCGGCGTCGAGGGCGAGACTTTCGTCACCAAGACCGGCGAGCCGAGCATCAAAGCCGCCTCGATCCGCGTCCTCTCGAAGTCCCTCCGTCCCCTCCCCGACAAATGGCACGGCGTCCAAGACACCGAGATCAAATACCGCCAGCGCTACCTCGACCTCGTCTCGAACCCCGAGTCGCTCGAGGTTTTCAAAAAACGCATCGCGATCGTCCGCGAAATCCGCCGGTTCCTCGAGGACCGAGGATTTATCGAGGTCGAGACTCCGATGATGCAATCGATCCCCGGCGGAGCCGCCGCCCAGCCGTTCCAGACGCACCACAACGCGCTCGGCATGGACCTCTACCTACGGATCGCACCGGAGCTTTACCTCAAACGCCTCCTCGTCGGCGGCTTCACGAAAATTTTCGAACTCAACCGCAACTTCCGCAACGAAGGCATCTCCCGCCGCCACAACCCCGAGTTCACCATGCTCGAGACCTACTGGGCCTACGCGGACTTCGAGCAAATGGCCGACCTCGTCGAGGAAATGGTCTGCCATCTCGCCGAAAAAATCTGCGGCGGCCTGCGCATCGAGCACAAGGACGCCGAGGGAAATGTCACCCGCACGATCGATCTCTCCCGCCCCTGGCGCCGCTCCCGCTACGAGGACCTCCTGCGCGGCATCGAACCGAAGTGGTATGATTTCTCGCCCGAGGAACGACGTGCATGGTGCACGCAACACGGCATCGATGCCACCCACTGCCAGGCCGATTTCGAGGTCACCCAGCATGTGTTCGAAAAACTCATCGAGGAAAAAACGATGGACCCGCTATTCGTCACCCATTGCCCGAAGGAACTCGTCCCTCTCGCCAAGCAAAACGCCGCCGATCCGCGCCTCGTCGATGTCTACGAACTCGTCATCAACGGCCAGGAAATCTCGCCGGGATACTCGGAGTTGAACGACCCCGACATCCAGCGCGAACGCCTCGAGCACCAGAGCGGCGGCGAAACCCAAAAGCTCGATGACGACTTCCTCGCCGCCCTTGAATACGGAATGCCGCCCGCCGGCGGAATCGGAATCGGCATCGACCGCCTCGTCATGATGCTCGCCGGCGTCGAGAGCATCCGCGATGTCATCCTCTTCCCCCACATGCGCCCGCGCCACTGAACGCGATGCCGGCCGAACGGGATAGGACATCGCACCAAAATAGCCCCGGCGCTCGTGCCGCCCTTCGATTCGTCCTTGTCCTCATGTTGCTTGGCCTGCCGCATGATGCCTCCGCCGAGTGGCAAGTGACCATGGTCGAGGGCCGCCGACATGTGCCGGTCGAGGATGTCTCCCGTTTCTACCAACTTCCGAAGCCGATAAAAAACGGACGTTTTTTCGAAATCATCGGCAGCGGCCGAAAAATCCGGGGCGAGGTCGGGACGCGCGAGATTTTCATCAACAATGTGAAGTATGTCCTGTGCTTCCCCATTCGCGAAAAAGACGGGACGATTCTGATTTCCGCGATGGATGTGACGAAGATCATCGAACCAGTCCTGCGTCCCAGCCTTATCAAAAACGCCACGCCGATCCGGACCGTCATCCTCGACGCCGGCCACGGCGGCCATGACAGCGGCGCAAAGGGAAACCGAGGCATCGAAAAGGAGGCTGCCCTCGATGTCGTCCTGCGCGCCAAGCGGCTTCTGGAGCAAAATGGCTACTCCGTCTACCTTACACGCTCGCGCGATGTTTTCATTCCGCTCGAGGATCGCGCCGCTTTTGCCAACAAATTTCCCAACGCCGTCTTCGTCAGCGTCCACTTCAACAAAAGCTCGGGCGGCGGCGCCTCGGGCATCGAAACCTTCGCCCTCGCCCCGCGCGGCGTGCCATCCATGGACGAGGAAAACTTCAGCTACAGCGACCTTAAGCAACACCCAGGCCATGCCCGCGACCCCGAGAACATAGCCCTCGCCACCGCCCTCCACTCCTCGATGCTCCGCCAGATGCGCCTCTTCGACCGCGGCATCAAGCGCGCCCGCTTCGTTGTCATTCGCGACATCAAAATCCCCGGTGTCCTCCTCGAAGGCGGTTTCATGAACCACCCGGTCGATGGACGCCTTATCGCCTCGAGCCAATACCGCGACGCCTTCGCCCGCGCGATCCTCGAAGGCGTCGGCCGTTTCAGCAATGCCATCTCCGGCCGCCGCGACTACCAGGAACCCTCCGCCGTCGCCAGCGCCACCGACAAAACCTCGGTGCCCGACCTCGCCCCTGCGATCTCCCGTTTTGGCGTCCCCTCGTCGCTCAACGAAGCCGTCCAGCGCGCGGCGGAAACCATCAAAAAGAAATCCCCCCCCGTGCCCACCCCCACC